>JANXPB010000099.1 GCA_025357545.1 Holophagaceae bacterium | reverse complement strand
CGAGGTGGCCGAGGCGGGCCGTCGCCGCGTCACTTTCGCCTACCGCATCCTGCGGGATGACACGCTGCTGGCGGAGGCCACCACCGTCCACCTGGTGACCGGTCCAGGCGGCAAAGCCCGGGTGCTCCCAGCGGAGTTCCGCGCCCTGCTGGAGAGCAGCTCCCCAGAGCCACCCTAAACTGCCCGGTCCCTTGCACCGAATGTTTAGGCCGTGATATCCGCCCATTCTGGATCAACCGGGGTCGCCCTTCCACACTTCCATGGGCATGCGCATCGCCATGGCCAGGAGATTGGCCAGGGCATCCATCATCCGCCGGGTGTCCATGGAGAAGGCGTCGGGCTGGAAGCTCTGGAAGCTAACCAAGCCGAAGGGTCGTTCTCCCCAACCCAAGGGGATGCCGTACCAGCTCTGGGGCACCAGGCCGCTGATGCGCTCGGCCTCGGAAAACACCGCCCCTTCGGCTTTGGCTTCCTCAAGCGTACGGATGTAAAGGGGTTGGTGGGCCAGAATGGCTTTGGCCGTGAGGCCACCATCGTCGCTCATGGAGCGGGAGGGCGTGTTCCGGGCACGGCCGCCCTCGTGGTAGATGACCCAGTGCAGCAGGTCCGCCGGATAGTCAGCGATGGCCACATAGAACGAGGCCAGGTTCAGGGGCCGGAAGGTCAGGTCCAACAGGGTATCCGCCAGCACCCGGTGGTCCATGCCGGGCCGCAGCCGTTCCAGCGCCATGAGCAGCAGGCCCTTCTCCTGGTCCAGGTGGCGCATGAGTTCCTGGATCTCCTCCATCTCGTTGCGCAGGACCTTCCGCTCCTGTTCCACCTGTCTAAGGCGGGACTGGAGGTCCTGCATTTCCTTCCGGGAGGGGCCAAAAAGGTTGCTCATGTGGTCAACTGGAGTGATGCGGATGATACGCCCAATTTCGCTTTTCAACACGCTCACCCGGAAAGTCGAGCCGGTGGTGCCCCTGGCCCCTGGCCTGATCAAGATCTACACCTGCGGTCCCACGGTCTACAACTTCGCCCACATCGGCAATCTGCGGACTTTCCTCTTCCAGGACCTGATGAAGCGCGCCTTCCAGGCTGCGGGCTACCAGGTGCGCCACTGCATGAACATCACCGACGTGGAGGACAAGATCATCCGCGATTCCCAAGCCGACCTGGCGCCCGATGCCACCAACGAAGCCCGCCACGGCGCCATGCAGGCCCTCACGAACAAGTACACGGCCTTCTTCCTGGATGACTTAGACGCCATGCGCATCCAGAAACCGGACGAAATGCCCAGGGCCACCGACCACATCGGGCAGATGAAGGCCCTCATCCAACAGCTCATCGAAAAGGGGCTCGCCTATGCCAGCGAGGGCTCGGTCTACTACCGCCTCGCGGGGTTCCCACACTACGGCTGCCTGGCCCATCTGGACCGCGAGGGCATGCAGTCCGGCGCGTCCGTGGACGTTGATGAGTACGAAAAGGACCAGGCCCAGGATTTCGTCTTGTGGAAGGCCGCGAAAGCGGGTGAGCCCATCTGGAACAGCCCTTGGGGGCCGGGCCGGCCGGGCTGGCATATCGAGTGCTCGGCCATGGGCATGGAGCACCTGGGGGACCGCATCGACATCCACACTGGCGGCGTGGACCTGATCTTCCCCCACCACGAGAACGAGATCGCCCAAAGCGAAGGGGCCTTGGGTCACCAGTGGGTGAACGCTTGGGTCCACGGGGAATTCCTGATGGTCGAAGGCGAGAAGATGTCCAAGTCCCTGGGCAACTTCTATACGCTGCGGGATTTGTTGGAGAAGGGCTACGACCCCATCACCTTCCGCTACGCCATCCAGAGCAACCACTACCGCAAGCTGCTGAACTTCTCCTTCGAAGGTCTGAAGGCCGCGGAGAATTCCCTCAAGCGCATCCGCGCGTTCCGCCGTCGCATGGAAGGGGATGGAGCAGCCCAGGCCGGAGGAGGCGATACCTGGCAGGAAGCCATCGAGCCGTCCAAGCGCCTAGAGGAAGCCCGTGCAGCTTTCTGGTTGGCCATGGCCGACGACCTCAACACGCCCGAGGCCCTGGCGGCCATCTTCACCCTCATCAGCGACCTCAACGCCCAGGACGACCGCATTGCCCTGACGCGGGAGGAACGGGACGCCGTACTCGGCTTCCTGGACGAGACGGATTCCATATTCTCCGCCTGGCCGCATCAGTCACCGGAGGATGGCCACGCGGTAGCTCCGGGGCAAATACTCACCGCTGTTCTCGGTGGAGTGGTAGTCCATACCGGTGATGTGCTTTCGAAGGATCGGATCGAGGCTGAAGTCCGGGCCCGCAGCGCTGCCAAGGCCGAAAAGAACTGGGCTGAGGCAGATCGCATCCGCGATGAACTGAAAGCCCTGGGCATCGTCTTGGAGGACCACAAGGACGGCACGGTGGGTTGGCACAAGGCCTAGGGTGTGTTAACACTACATGAAATCTCCTTGCTCATGACCGATGCTTCAGTACATGGAAATCACAGAGACCCAATTCCGACTGATCGAGCATTGCCTTCCCGTGCAGTGGGGCAATGTCAGCATGGAAAACCTGAATCTGCTCAACGCGATCCTGTAGGTCGCTGAGCACGGGTGCAAATGGAGGGGGTTGCCAGAGCGATTTGGGAACTGGCACAACATCTACACAAGGATGAATCGGTGGGCTAAGCGCGGCGTTCTAGACCGAGTGTTCACAGAATTGCAGCGGGCCCAAATTCTCCGCATCAAGCTCGATGTGGTTTCACTCGATAGCACCCACGTCAAAGTGCAATCCGACGGCACCGGTGCGCTCAAAAAAACGGACCTTATGCCTATGGAAGATCCCGCGGAGGGTGGACGACCAAGATTCATCTGGTTGCCGCAGATGCTCGAACGGTCGTGAAGTTCGACTTGTCTCCGGGGCAAGCAGGCGACGGGCCTCGTGGGAGAGAGTTGCTGCTGAAGATTGACGCTCCGGATCGAACGACCCACCCACTGATGGATAGGGCCTACGAAGGGTATGAAGCGCGGCAACACGCCGTTGACCTTGGCTACATTCCCGGTGTGCCACCCCTGTCGACTCGGGTTGAACCCTGGGAGTACGATCGCGAGCTTTACAAGCGTCGGAACGAGGTAGAGCGGGTGTTCCGAAGGCTCCAGGGGTACCGAAGAGCATTCACGCGCTTCGACAAGCTCGAGGTGATGCTCGCCGCCTTCGTCGTGATGGCCCCCATCATCGAAGGACTAAGATAGTGTTGACACGCCCTAGGCCAGCGACCCATTCGCCGCCGTGGCCCAGCCGCGCCTGGCGTTCGGTCCTATTCCCAATACGGGGCCTGCCCATAGAACGTGTATAGGTTGCGGTTCCACTCTTCATCGGCCATGGCAGGCCAATGGTCCGGGTCGAATCCAGGCGCCTCTTTCAATCGGTCTGGAGAGACATCAAGCACGCATTCATTTTTATCCACGCTGTATTCGATGGCGCTAAACGGGACCGTGAACAGCTGCTCTCCCAGGCTCAGGAAGCCACCGAACGCTACGACCACATAAGCGACCCGGCCACTGTTGGGGTCGATGACGACATCTTTCACGTCCCCGAAGGTTTCGCTTTTATGGCTGTAGAGTTTCGTGCCGATGAGGGTCGACGCTCGCACCGGCGAACGTGAAAATGGCTGCAATTGGGTCATGTTTTTTTCGTTGGGGAAGGGTTGGAAACCAGGGGTTGCCTAGCGGAAGGGCGGCCTGGATGGACTCCAGCTCCTCCGGAAAGGAGTGGAGCCCGTCCAGTGTCCGGCCTCAAGGAGGGGTGATGCCATCCCCGGACACGACCAACTCCACCCGCCGGTTTTCTTTCCGGCCGGCATCCGTTTCATTGGACGCGATGGGGTTTTCCTTCCCAAAGCCCTTGAACGTGATGGAAGCCGCGGAAACGCCTTGGCTCACCAGATAGTCCTTCGTCGCGCTGGCCCTTTCCACCGACAGACGTTGATTGACCTCGTCGCTGCCCGTGCTGTCCGTGAAGCCATCCGCCTCGATCCTCAAGCCTTTGTGGGTGGAGAGGATCCCCGCGATTTTCGAGAGCTTCTCCCGCGCGGTGGGCAGCAGGGTCGCCTTCCCGGTCTGGAAGAGCACGCCCGACATGTTTACGATGAGCCCCCGAGCGGTGGCGCGGGTCTGGAGGATGGCATTCAACTGTTCCATCAACTCGGTCCGCAGGCCTTCATTCTTGGACTGGAGCCCTTCATTTTTGGACTGGAGGCCTTCATTTTTGGATCTCAACCTATCGTTCTTGGTGCGCAGGGCGTCATTCTCGGCTTCCGCCAAGCGGCTCTGCTGGAGCGCGGCATCTTTGGCAGCGGCGGCCCTGGTGGCCTCCAGGTTCGCTTCATCCAATTTGTCCTGGGCCAACTTCCGTTCCAGCGCTACCTGCTGCGCTTCCTGCCGCTGGACCGCAATCAGCCGGGCGTCTTCGGCCCTCTGGACGGCCTCCCGGGCCATGAATGTCTTGCCTTTCTGGCCCCCCTCGTTGGTTTCGGCCTGCTTGAGGTAATTCTGGGCCTTGTCGAATGGCTCCGGCGCGAAAGTCGACGCTCCCGCGGCCCGGGCGATGCGCACCGCATTGCGGGCCTGGTAGACCGCGAAGGGCGTCTTGTCATCCATGGCCATGGGCTCCGTGGACCCCAGATTCAGGTTGTACTGGCCGCGCTTCAGCAGTTCGTATTTGGTCTCGATGAACTCGACCTGGCCGACGGCGTCCTTCCGGATCGCATTTTCCAGAATCACCGCGTCGCTGGGCTGGCTCACGGCGAAGTACGGCTCTGCGGTCACCACGAGGCCGAAGGTTTGGAGCTGCTCCGTGACCTTGACCTCTGATTTGCCGTGTTTGACGATGAGCTCCCCCAGATTGGTCGCCCGGCCTTCTGGAGAAATGCCCCACAGCACATAGGTCAGGTATTCGCCGCCGAAGGTGGAGGCGGCGGGCAGGTTCTTGAACTTCGCCATGATCTGGATAGCCCCGTCCTGGGTCTTCAGGGTCGCCACGCCCGAAGCGGCCGGACAAAGGGCCGTGCCGTTGAGATCGACCTTGGTGGAGAATTTCAAATTCTTGTAGTTGATGGCCTTGGTCGAACCGTGGACGACCGCCACTCGGTAGAGTGGGACCGAGGTGGGCTGTGCCTGGGGCGCGGGGCGCGGTTCGGGGCTCGAGCTGCGGGCGCCAACAGGGGTGTGGGCCTGGACGACCGCCAGGGCCGCCGCAAAGGGGATCGTTCGCCAAAGTTTCATGTTCTTGCCTTTCAGATGACTGCATGGAACGGTTGCTTCAATTGACCTCGGACGGGTTGCCCGGGCCCGGACACTAAGGCGTTACCTATCGGCACCAGCCAGGGCGATGCGTTCATTCAAGTCATCCCAGGCTTCGTCGGCTTCCTCGGCCAAATCTTCAGCCTTCCATCTGGCGCGGCGGGCGAGGTTCCGCAGATCTCCGCGGAGTTCGTCACCGCTCTTCGGGGTGGTGAGGGCCACCAGCACCCCACCGACGGCGGCGCCGGCCAGGAAGGTCAGCAGTAGGTTGCCCATGCCATCCGGCCAGCATCCGGCCTCGGCGGAGGTGCCGGGCACATCCACACCCTTCTTGAACCGGAGGGGTTCGCTTAGCTCATCCAATTCATTGCGTGGGTCTGTGTCGGCGAGCGCCTGCAGTTCCCTGTGGGAATAGAGCTCCGTGCGTTCGCCCGGATGGACGGGCACGAATGGCTGAATGGGCTGTTTGGCTTCGGGGTTCTCAGGGGTGGGCATGGGCGGTTCCTCAACTTCGGATTGCGTTCACTCGAGGATGTGGGCTCCGGCAGGGTCCGGCGCAATGCCGGCCTTTTTGGCGACAATGGCCGTGGCCGTGAGGTAGTCCGGACTTCGGACCATAGCCTTCAAGCCGTTGTCGAAGGTCAGCAGCAGGCCATCGCCCGACTGCTGGACCTTGACCACCGTGCGCTGGAGGTATTGGTTCCCCAGGTCGTGGTGCCAAGGGATGACAGCGGGATAGACAGCCAGGTAGCGCTCCACCACCTCGTCCATGAATGCCGCGTAGTTCCCCATCAGGTTTTCGAAGGCCGCTTCGAAGCCAGCCAACGGTTCCAACCAAAGGCCGCTGGCCCGCAGAAAATCCCCGGCTTTTTCACCGGCGACGAATTCCCGGCCATCGTTGGCCCAGCGGCCGCCCGGCAGCCAGGGCGACCAGCGCATGCCCCCGGTGGAAGAAAGGCTCACTTTCGCGAGGCGGGCCGGGGCCTCGGGCTTGCGACCAAACACCAGGTCGATGCCAACGTAGGCTTCATCCAGTGCGTTCCCAAGGTAGTCCACCCGCTGCTCGGCCCGGTCATGGAGGACCACGGCGCGCAGCGGGAGATGGGCGAACATCTCGGTCACCTGGGCCACAGCGCCGCTTTCGGGAGTTTCAGCCAGGTGCGCGATGAAGGCCGCATGGGCCTTCTGCAAGGTGGCCAAACTGTCCACGCCTTCGGGGAAGCCGTCTTCCTCGAAGGGGAGCGGAAATTCAGTCCAGTGCTCGGCCATGGCCGG
Source organism: Holophagaceae bacterium (assembly GCA_025357545.1). Lineage (GTDB taxonomy): Bacteria > Acidobacteriota > Holophagae > Holophagales > Holophagaceae > JANXPB01. Next base: position 13,058 of record JANXPB010000099.1, on the reverse strand, counting down.
CAGCACGCTCAGGAAAAGGATCGTGACCGGATCCCAATCCCAGTCGAAGCGCGGTCGGTACCCACCCTCGCGGCAGACATTGAACCATTCGGCCGCGGGCACCACATCGCCGGTTTTATAGATCAGCGCCCCGTCCAGCAGGACTCTTAGCGTCTTCTGGTCGCCATCGTCCAGGACGAAGGCTTCCAATTCGTGCGCGCCCAGGGAAGCGAGCGACGATTCGAGATAGGGATGATCCTTCACCACCCGAGACTGGAAGGGCAGATCAAGCATGAAGGCGGTCTTCGGGCCTGGTTCCATCACGCGGCCTCCAGTCGGCCGGGCAGACCCGCAACGCCTTCAGCCCAGCCCAGGCCAAAGCACAAAAGAGCAGGCCCCCACCCGGGGAAGGGTGGGGGCTGGTGGCCGTGCATCGCTGGCCGCAACCAACCTTCCATCCCGTCCTCCCGGCAGATGAGCCCAGCCTTGGCCCTATTCCCAATACGGAGAACGCCCATAGTACTTGTAGACCTCGCGGTGCCACTTTTCATCGGACATCAACGGCCAGTTATCCGCATCGAATCCAGGCGCCGCCACCAATTTCTCCTTGGTGATATCCAGGACGTATTCGTTTTTCGTCAGATTGAAGTCGAACGCGTTGAAGGGGATCGCATACAGCTTTTCCCCCAGGACAAAGGAGCGCACCAGGGAGACCACCACATAGGCGACCCGCCCGGAGCGAGGGTCGAGGACCACTTCCTTGATGACGCCCAAGCCTTCATCCTGAGGGTTGACCACATTGGTGCCGATGATGCTCGATGCCTTCACGGGCGAATTTGAAAACACTGTCAGTTGGCTCAACTTGAGTACTCCTCTTGGTTGATGGATCGAAAGAATGGGCCGCCAGGGGATGGCGATTGGGATCTGGAGCCGGCCTGCCCTCGAGGGAAGAAAAAGGACGGCCCCAGTTCCACCGGGATCAGCCGCGCAGATCCTTCACCGCGTCGGTCACACCGCGCTTCAGATCGCCAGCGGCGAGCACTGTGCGCTGCTTCATGTCGCCGGCGGCGACCGCGGTGCGTTCCTTCATGTCATCCAAGGCCTCGTAGGCGTCCTCGGCCAGATCCGACGCCTTGCGCTTGGCGCGGCAGGCCAGGTCCTTCAAGTCTCCGCGGAGCTCGGGACCGGATTTGGGAGTGGTGAGGGCTACCACCAGCGCGCCGAGGGTGGCCCCGGCGAGGAAGGTCAGCAGCATGGGCCCCATGGGGGCGTTGTTATCCTGGCTCATGGTCATTTCTCCAAGTCTCGTTCGTGATGGGTTCGCCTGCTTTTGAAGAAGGACAGCACGGTGCTGACCCCTCCGATGATGCCTCCGAGATTGCGGGAGGCTGAGTCGATGGTGCAGTTGAAGCGGTGATGGAAATCCTTCACCGTGCGGCCCACCTCGCCCACCACCCGGGCGAAGGCTGAAAGCTCGTCCAGGGAGGTTTGGAGCGAGCCCGCCAGATGGTCTACCCGCAGCCGGGAGGCATGCACATCCTCGGCGATCTGGGCCAGGTCCCGCCTTGAAGCGAGCAGGAAGGCGTCGATGCCCTGCGCCGTGCGGCGCAGCTGGAACAGCAGGGGCACCAAGCCGATGGCAAGGGCGACCAGGACCACGATGAGGGTGACCTCGAGTGCGATAGGCATTAAGGCTCCGAGGGGGGATCAGGCTTGCTGGTGGGCCCTGAGCATCCAGAGCGCCTTGTCCAGGGCCCGGCTGACCGTGGTGTAAAGATCCGCCGTGTCCTGGTCGCCAAGCTGTTCGGCTTTCTTGATGGCTTTGCGCATGCGCCCGGTGTATTCGCCGTAGCGCTCCACCAGGGATTCCACATGGATCTTGCTATCCAGCGCATCCAACGGGTATTCCGCCAGGCTGGACGCGTTGGACGCGGCGCGGATGGTGCCCATGGCTTGTCCGCCCATGGTGACCGCCCGCTCGGCGAAGTCGTCCACATAGGTGGACAGCTGCTCGTAGAATTTGTCGAACAGCAGGTGGAGGCCGTAGAAGTTCTGGCCTTTCACATTCCAGTGGGCCTGCTTGGTCTGGTAGGCCAGATCGAGCGTGTCCGCCAGGGATTGGTTCAGCAGCGCCACCAGGTCTTTGGTGGTCTTGGCATCGAACATCACGTGTTCAACAAGCACATTGGTTCTGGGCATGGGATGCTCCGGGGGAGGTGGATCAGGTTGCGTGCCCCGCTAGACGATCCTCCGCCCCTGGATGACGCGCACCAGGATGAGGACGATGGCGATCACGAGCAGGATGTGGATGAAGGCGCCCAGCGTGTAGCCGCTCACAAGGCCCAGCGCCCAGAGAATGATGAGAATCACTGCGATGGTCCATAACATGGGTTTCTCCTGCTGGTAGGCGGTGGGAGGTTTCCGGTCCCCTGGATCGTTCGGGATGTCCGGTGGGTCAAGGTTTCTTGAAGGAGCTCTGGAATAGGGACTTGATATCCAACCGGGCTTTTTCGGCGCCGTCCTTGACGCTTTCCCACGCTTCGTCAGTGGCGTGCTTCAAGTCGTGCAAGTGCTGGCCGGCCTCGTCGTGCTTCTGCTCCAGCGCATCGATGGCCTTGTCGTAACCCACCCTGACGTCCACTTCCGCACGCTTGCCCTTGGCTTTGAGCACGTCGAGGTCGGCCTTCCATTGCGCCAGCTGCGCGTCGAAATTGCTTTCGTAGGCTTTGCGGTGTTCCAGCATGGGAATTCCTTTAAATGGCTTTCCGGCCCTGGATAACCCGGATGACGATGACAACAATGGCCAGCAGCAGCAGGAGATGGACGAAGCCGCCCAGCATGTAGGAGCTGACGAGTCCAACCGCCCAAAGCACGATCAAGATGACTGCGAGGGTCCACAACATGATGTTTTCCTATGAATGGGTTTCGATTCCTGATGGCTGGCGGCTGCCGTTCCCGCGAGGGCAGCCGCCAGCTACCACTAGGGCTACTTGACGGTCATCCGGTTCTTCACGCGCTTCACGCCATTGATATCTTCGGCGAGCTTGGTCACGAGGTCCCTCTCCGCCACGTTATGGGCCTCGCCCTTCAGGGTCACGACGCCGTTCTTGGTGGTGACCTTGGTGTCCACGGGATGGGTGGATTTATGGAGGACCAGGGCCGTCTTGATCTGGGCGGTGATGGAAATGTCGTCCACCTTTTCGCCGAAGGTCCGGCGGGCCTTTTCGGGTTTGGGGACGGCCAGCTCGTTGCGCACTTCCGTGACGCCCTCCACATCCTTGGCGTACTCGCCGGTGAGCTGCTTCTGCGCTTCGTTGTCGGCGCTGCCCGTGAGGGTGACGACACCCTTCTCCGTGTGCACCTCGGTGTCCTTGGCGCTGACGTTCTTGCGGAAGGCCAAGGCTCCCTTGACCTTCATGGTGATCCAGCCATCTGAGTGTTCCGCGGGTAGGTCGCCGACCACCGAAAGCTTGTTGTTCACACTCCTGACGCCCGGCAGGCCGACGACGGTCTCTTCGGCCAGGGACCTGTGGTACTCATGGGAGACAGTGCCGGTCAAGGTGACCACGCCGTTGGTGGAGTCGACCTTGATGTTGTCGTCCTTCAGGTAGGTCTTGAAGTTGTAGCTGTTCTTAACGGAGGACTCGATCCGGTTGTCCAGGTCCGAGGCCTGCATTGGAAGGCCCGCGACCATGATCAACGCAGCGGAAGTCATGAGCGCGGATCGGAGACTCAGCTGGAAATTTCGCATGGTGTCTTCTCTTTCTGGCCCCGAGGGGCGGTTGGGTTGAAAAAAATGCTCATTCCGGAGCCACCCAGACAGGCCGAAGGCCAGAATGGGTGACGAAACGAGGTGCTCATCGATTTCCGGACAGCCCGGGAATTCCATGGAAAGCGGTAGTTGGACTGAAGGGGTTGATCACTTGCAGTTGGTAAGCAGGTAGGGTTCATTTCCTTTTCTCCCGAGCCCCGCATCGGGACTTTTCACCCTTTTTTGGGTTCACTTCTGGGACGTTTCCGTCCTCGGGCTTCGGCTGGGAATCATGCTTGGGGTCGTGCTTGGTGCCGTGGTTGGGATCGAACTTGGGATCGTGGTTGGACTCGTACCTGGAGAGATCGTCAACTTCCTTCAAGTCTGAAATCGCCCTGGCATCTGAAGGTATTTGAGGCTTCGATTCCAGGAAGGGATGTTCATCGGAGGCCAAGGGATTCTCCTTGAAAAGTGAAAATGGCAGAGCGGGACTAGTGGGAAGCCGCAGTTGAAGAGGCGTCCGAACATGTCACGAAGCAACATTTGGGCCACAATTATAAATATAATTATTGTTATATTTATATTCAATATAGACGCCTGAACCCCCCGTAGAATCCAATCAAGTTGAAGTACCATTTCGTTCAATTCGAAGGATAGAAATAGCAAGGCCCACCCTTGATCCTGACCCCCCGTCTCTTGGAGCCGGATCAAGGTGGCAGCTTGGCCAGCCTCCATTGACAGCGTTCCCACCCTCACGGAGCGGGGCGGGAGAGCCCCCAGCGCGACCAGAAACCAAGACGGATGCCTGGCGCAGTTGCGCGGTCCGGTCGGCGCGGGTAGGCCGAAATTCTCGAAAGCGTTGCCCTGGAGAAGCTGCGCAGGATTGTGTGTCTGGTGCCTACAGCGTCGAGCTGCAGTGCTTGCAGCGGGTGGCGGCCTTTAGCACGGTCTCCATGCAGGCGGGGCAGGTTTTGGTGTCGGGTTTATAGCCGGAATCATCCTTCTTCTTGAAGGCGCCGAAGCCCTTCACAAAGACGAGGAAGACCACCAGGGCGATGCAGATGAAATCCACCGACGCGCCCAGCACCAATCCCACCTTGAAGGGGCCGGCCATGAGCGCGCGCCAATCGCCGCTCGGAACTGCCAAGCCCACCAAGGGCATGATGATGCCCTCCACCAATGCCGTGACGATTTTGCCGAAGGCCCCACCGATGACCACGGCCACCGCCAAGTCGAGGACATTCCCCTTCGACAGGAACTCCTTGAAGTCGCTGCTGATGGACATGAAAACCTCCAGGTTGGATGGTTGGTCTCCAAACTTTGCCTGGCAGCAAGGCGGCCGGGCAAGGGAAAACTACCCGGAGATTTGGCCCGGTCGGGCCCCTGTGCGATGCTGATGCACTCATTCCAACCAAGGAGCTGTCATGGCTGAAGGCAAAGGTTCTTCCATTCTCAAATGGGTCGGCATAGGCTGCGGCGTCATTCTGCTGCTGGTGGGCGGGTCTTGCGTGGGCCTCTACTTCCTGGGCAAACGCGCCGTCACCAAGGCCGCAGCCGAAGGCAAGAGCTTTGCCGCCAAGATCCAGGTGGCGGGCGTGGCGATGATGAAACCCTCGGTTGTTTCGCTGCTCCCGGTCGCGGATCACCCCGCCGCCAACAAGGCCTTCAATGATCTCAGCGCGAAGTCGGCCCTGCTGACTGAAGCTGATAGCCGAGAGTTGCAGCAGGCCATGCAGGAATTCGGCCAGGACAGTTCCGCCGCCGGTGCCGATTTGAACGCCCGGGCCGTCGCCGCCAAGAAATTCGCGGCGGCCATCCAGGCTGTGGCCGACCGGCACTGAGTTCCTTAATTCCCCTTGACAAACAGATCGGCCCCGCGGGGCCGCTCTGTTTGTCAAGCCTTGCCCTTGAGCCGCACTGGCCCAAGCTTCAACCCAACAAGTCAGTGCGGCATCCCTGGCACTCCTATTCTCAAGGAGTTCAAGGGATGTCGCACTGGGGTCACCTTCATTCGGTAAGACCAGGGCGCCCCGCAGCACCCTGGCCCCGACCCGGAATCAGGCAGCCGGTTTCGTACCGTGGACTTCCACGTCCACTCTGCGGTCAGGCTGCAGGCAGGCGATCAGTTTCTTGGTGGCCTTGTTGCCTTTGCAGTCACCGGTCTTCGTCACGGGTTCTGTTCCGTTGACCCCGATGGCCGTGATCTTGTTGGCGGGAATGCCCGCGGACTCCACCAGGTAGGCCTTGACCGCCTCGGCGCGTTGCGCCGATAGCTTCATGTTGTGGGCGTGCGAACCGATGCGGTCGGTGTGGCCGGTAACCCTGATGAACTCGAATTGGGTGCCCCTCAACTCGGCCGCGAACTTATCGAGATCCGATTTCGCTTCAGGCTTCAGGGTGGCCTTATTGAATGCGAACAGTGCATCCGCCGAGAAAGTCACCTTCCGGGGCTGAAGTGCCGGCGCCGAAATGGGAGGCGGCGGGGGTGGTGGAGGCGGCGGGGGTTCCGGCATCGGCGGCGGCGGCGGTGGCGGTGGCGGAGGCGGAGGGGGCGGCTCAGGCGCTGGTGCCGGCGGTGGAGGGGCCGGGGTGCTGCGGCCAAAGCGGATAAGCAGGCCTAGCGAGACCAGGTCCACGTCGCCCTTGTTGCCGACTGCATCGTTGATTCGATAACGCTCCCACTCGGCCCGCATCCCCACGGATTTGGTGAAATCGAGCTGAAGCCCGCCGCCGAACTTGATGTTCGTCTCGCGCTTGGTGGGGTTGGGATTGAGCACCGTGACCAGGCCCGTCCCGGTAAAGGCGTCCTTGGCTTCGGCGTTGTTCACACCGACCCGGCCGAACACTGAGAACTTTTCGCCCAAGGGGATATTGAGCACCGCATCGATATTGAAGCCTTTCAGCTTGATATCGCCGGTCAGGCTTCCTGCGGGCAGCGTGGTGGCATCAAAGCCGTACTTCCCCAGATCGAAGTAGCCGCCCTCGAAGGAGAAGTACCTATTGAACTCATACCCAAGGAACACTTTGTAGCCGTTGTCCTTGTCGCGGTCGTTGAGGGAGGTGACGGAGAAGCCGCTGCTCAACAGGCCGCTGGTGATCCTCACGTCATCGATCTTCGCCTTGGTTTTGCCGAAGTTGGCGCCGATATAGAAGCCTGAATCCTGCGCCATGGCGAAGGGGCTGGCGATCAGCGTGAGCGCCACCAGGCGCAGCATTGCTGAGGCTCGGGGTAATCTCATGGTTTCTCCTTTGGAGTCATTGCCGTTGAAGTGAAGTCATTAGGGAGCGGGAACGTTGACAGTATTGGTGTCGAGCGCGATGGTCCCGGCTCCGATGGCCCCGGACAGCAGTCGGCCATTGATGGTGGCGCCCGTCTGGCCTGTGATGCTCACACCGGCGATGATGGTCCCGTAGAAGGTCGTGCCCACGCCGATGGTGGCGGACGAGGTGGGAACAAAGAACACATTGTTGGGGTTGGCACCATTGAGGAGCGAAATACTCCCGAGGGGGGCGGTTGTAGTGATGGATGTGCCGATCTGGAACACCCAGATGGCGTTCGCGTTGCCGCCGGCATCCAGGGTCAGATGGGTGTTGATGGCCATGGTGCTGCCCGAGGTGTAGGTGCCCGGAGGCATGCCCAGGGGATACAAGGCGCCCAAGTCAGCACCGGCGGTGATCGTCACGCCCGGAGGCAGGTTCTTGTAGTAGTTGTAGCCGGTCAGCAGGTCGATGTAGGCCTGGTTCGAGACAGAGTCATTGATGTGGATGGTGCCGTTGACCTGGGCCGGCAGCAAGCCGCAGGAGGTGCCAGGTTGCAGCGCCACATCGCCGTTGATCTTGGTGGCGGCGCCGGTGTTGGTGATCGCGGAGGTTGCCATGATGCCGAAGGCCGAGGCGGAACCCAGGTGGGAAGGATTGGGCGCCCCCTGGCAATTCACAACGGTGAAGGTCCAGGTGAAGTCGCTCAGCATCTGATTGGCGGGGATGGCCAGATCCTTGACCCCGCTGGCGCCGGATTTGATCTTGGCCGTGTAGGTGGCACCCACGGTGAGCGGGCCCGCCGGCGTGAAGGTCGCGATGCGGCCCGTCGCCACATCCAGCAGCACCGAACTGGCCAGGACGGGGGTGAAGGTGGGTGAAGGTCCCGTCACCGTGAAAGTGAGCGAGTTGACAGTGGTGGGATCAAGGCGCAAGCCCGAAGGCACATTGAAGGTGGCGTTGATGGTCGAGGTGGGGCACACCAGGATGGATCCGCCAGCAGGGTTCGTCGCCACCACCGAGATGTTCGAAGGCGGAACCGCGGCGGCCGTGAGGAAGGTCCACACATAGTCGCTGGGGCCCGTGAGCGGGGGCTGGTTGCCGGCCAGGGCATTGCCGGCCAAGTCCGTCGCGGCCTTGGTCACGGTGGCGGTGTAGACAGTGCCCACAGCGAGCACGCTCGCGGGGGTGAAGACCGCGGTGCCGGTGGCATAGGTCACGCTGCCAGGTACCGCAACCCCGCCAGGGCCCGTCAGATTGAAGCTGGCGGCATTGATCGTGGCCGGGGCCATGGCTTCCGAGAAGACCGCAACGATGGCCGTGTTGGTGGGCACGCCAGGCGTGGGGCCCGGAATCGTGGTGGCCGGAACGGTGAGTATCACCCGGGGCCGGGTCGTGTCCGGAGCCGGACCGGTCGAGAAGGTCCAGATATAGTCGCTGGGGCCTTCCAGGGGGATCTGGTTGCCGGCCAACTGATTGCCGGCCAGGTCCGTGGCGGCCTTGGTGATGGTGGCGGTGTAGGTGGTATTGACGGCGAGCACGGCCACCGGCGTATAGACAGCGGTTCCATTGGCGTAACTCACGCTGCCCGGAACGGTGACCCCGCCGGGTCCCGTCAGCGTGAAGCTGGCGGCATTGATGGAGGCCGGCGCCATATCTTCAGTGAAGGCCGCGGCGATGGCGGTGTTGGTTGAAACATTGGGGGTAGGCCCAGGAATGGTCGTGGCCGGCACGGTGATGGTCACCCGGGGGCGGATCGTGTCCGGCGCTGGGCCCGTCGTGAAAGTCCACACATAGTCGCTGGGTCCCTCAAGCGGCACCTGATTGCCCGCCAACTGGTTGCCCGCCAAATCCGTAGCGGCCATGGTGACCGTGGCGGTATAGGTCGTGTTGGATGCCAGCAGGGTGGCAGGCATGAACACCGCGGTCCTGGAGCTATACGTCACAACACCGGGTACAACCGTGGTGCCCGGTCCCTTCAAGGTGAAGGTGCCCGCGGCGGTGATGGATGCGGGCGCCATATCCTTCGTGAAGGCCGCGGCGATGGCGGTATTTGTAGAGATGTTTGGGGTAGGCCCGGGCACCGTCGTGCGTGGGTTGGTCAGGGTGACCCTGGGGCGGCTCGAGTCCGGCGCAGGCCCCGTGATGAAGGTCCAAATGTAGTTGCTGGCGGCCGGCAAGGGAGCCTGGTTGCCAGCCAGCTGATTGCCGGCCAGATCCGTGGCTGCCGTAGTGATGGTCGCGGTGTAGGTGGTGTCCGGGGCCAGCGCCGACGAGGGCATGAAGACCGCGGTGCGAGAGGAGTAGGTGACGACGCCCACAACGGGCGTGGTGCCAGGTCCCGCCAACGTGAAGGTTCCTGCTGCCGTGATGGTGGCAGGCGCCATGTTCTCGGAGAAGTCCGCGGTGATGGCCGCGTTGGTGGCCACGCCGGTCGTGGGAGGGATGCGAGTGATGGGGACCGTGGACGTCACCATGGGCCGGGTCGTGTCCGGCGTGAGCCCCGTCGTGAAGGTCCAAACATAAGGGTTCGCCAGGGCGAGGCCCGTGGCCAGGCTCCGGGCAGCGCTAACGGTGGCGGTGAAAACGGTGGAGGGGGTGAGGGTCGTGCCCGGGGTCAGTGTGAAGGTGGCGATCCGGTTGGTGCTGTCCAGGGTCACCGTACCCGTAGGCGTCGAGCCCGGGGCCACAGCGGTCACCGTGAAGGTGGCGCCGCCCGAAATCGGGGCCATGGGTTCGCTGAAAGTGGCGCTGATAACCGGATTGGTGATCGGCACATTAGTGGAGTTGTTCGCCGGGGTGACCGAGATCACCGTAGGCGGGCGCAGAGTTCCGGCGAGGCCGTCGCCGCCCAGGATGGGATCCTGCGCTCCTTTGCATCCCGTCACCAAGGTGACGAGCATGGCCGCCAGGGACAGCATTAGTGGTTTGGTGATGCTCTTGAATATGTTCATTTCTTCCCTCTCTCAAGCTGAATCCGAAAGGCCTCGATGCGCTCGACCGGCTGTTCGCCGGGGGGCTCGATGACGTTCTGAATAGGAGTTTGTGCGTGGAACTTCACAGTTTTGAGCCAGAATCCATGAGCCCAAGCCGAGCTGGAAAAGTTGTTGATCCTGGCCCGGATTGGAATCCATTTCAGAATTTTTGTGTGAGCTTGAAGTTCTTCAGTTGTCTGAGTTTTCCCCTTTTTCAGCCATTGTTTTCCGGTCATGGCATCACCCCCCAGCCGGCGGACTCAGGGGTCGGCCGGACGGTCTTCTTCGTCCCTCGGTGAGCGGTTCGAATTTCAAGTGGCATGCTCGCTCCCTTTTTGGTGTGGCTCATGGGCAGTTCAGGTTTTAAAGGATTGCGATGGCTGCCGCCCACCAAGCAGTGGACCTGCCGGGTGGGCGGTGTCTATTCAGCACGTTCCACGTCAGAGGTGAAGACCGGCTCGTGGGTGGGTTGGGAGACCTGCCCGCCCGCCTCCGGGGTCACGGTCACCTGGAAACGGCGGTGCGGCGTCACCGTGTCGAGGCTGCCTTCCAGGTTGTCGTTCAACTTCAGTGCGCCGATATTCTGCCTGTCGCCGTTCCGGGGCTGAAGCCATACAACGTAAATCGCCGCGTCCGCGGCGATTTTGGATGGGGGCGCCAGATGCTTGACCCGCACGGCCACATTCGTATTGCCGTTGTCTCCGGCCGTGGCCTTGACCGTTCCCTGGCCGGCGGGAATGCCGGGGGCAGAAACCATGGCTTGGGGCTTGGCGCACCCCAGATGCATACCGCCCAGCAGTCCGACCGTCGGCAAGCCGACTATCAAAATGATGCGCTGGATGAACAAGATTCGTGGGCTCATGGCTGGCTTCCTCCGATACAGCCCACAGAGGGCAAATTTAAAGCCACATTGTTAAAAGTAATTATTTATTCATTTAAATAATTTTCCATAGACACAGATCCTGGCAAATTCAATCAAGATGAAGTACCCTTTGTTTCAATTCGAAGGATAAACCTAGCCCATGCGTGCCGACGATCTCGATCATAAGGAGTTGCTCGAGCTGGACCCCGAGGGCGGCATCATCCGCTTCGCCGGGCAGCGGGCGATCCTGATCGACGCGGTGGCCATGGGGCTGCTCCGGAAATACCTCGTTGAGAATTTCGGCACCACGGCCGCCCGCACGGTGCTCACCCAATTCGGCTTCGCCCATGGGTGGCGCATGGCCGAGGCCATGAATGAGGATTTCAAATGGGACGGCCCCGAGGAATCCCGGAGTGCAGGCACGCGGCTCTTCTCCCTGGAAGGGCTCTTCAAGGTGGCCCCCAGCACCAAGGACCCCCTCTCCCAGCAGGGCATGTTGCTGGTCTCCTCCTACGAGGCGGAGCAGCACCTACTGCACTTCGGCCGCTCCGACATGCCCGTGTGCTGGACCATCTGCGGCCTCATCAGCGGCTACCTCAGCCGCCTTTCCGGACAGGAGATCTTTGTCCTCGAAGTCGAAGACCGCTGCAGCGGGAGGGGCAATGAGAGTTGCCACCTCTTCGGACGCACCCGCGAAGAGTGGGGCGCCGAGCGCGACAACGACTTGCAGTATTTTGAACCGAACCACCTCAAGGACTGCCTCGATGTCTCTCTGCACCGGGTCACGGAGACCCTGAAGGCGGCCGAGCGGAAGCTCCGGGAACACCGCCGGGCGCTGACGCGCGTAGCGCCGGACGTCGAGGAACCCCTGGGGATCATCGCCAAGAGCCCCGCCATGCGGCAGGTCGTGGACTTGGCCCGCCGCGTGGCCAAGGTCGATTCCACCGTACTGATCACCGGCGAGAGCGGGGCCGGCAAGGAGCGCATCGCTAGGCTCATCCACGATGAGTCCACCCGCATGACGGGGCCCTTCATCGCGGTGAACTGCGGCGCCATCACCGAAACGCTATTGGAGAGCGAGTTGTTCGGCCATGCTCGGGGCGCCTTCACCGGCGCCACCCACGACCGACCGGGCCTGTTCGAGGCGGCCAACAACGGGACGCTGCTACTGGATGAAATCGGCGAAGTTTCGGCAGGCATGCAGGTCAAGCTCCTGCGGGCGCTCCAGGAGCGCGAGATCCGGCGTGTCGGCGAGAACAAGAGCCGGCGCTTCAACGTGCGTGTGGTGGCCGCCACCAATCGCAATCTTGCCCAGGCGGTGGCGGAGGGCCGCTTCCGGCAGGACCTCTATTACCGGCTGAAAGTCGTCGAACTCCACGTGCCCCCGCTCCGGGAGCGTCGCGACGATGTGCTGCCCCTGGCCCGGGTGCTGTTGGCGGACGCGGCGCTCCGGATGAAACGCAACATTTCGGGTTTCGCGCCGGGCGCCGCGGTCCAGCTGTTGCGCTGCGAGTGGCCGGGCAACGTGCGCGAGCTTCAGAACGCCATGGAGCGCGCCGTGGCGCTGGCCAAGGGGACCCGCGTCGAATTCGAGGATCTGCCCGAAGAAATCTCCCAGGCGGTCCCCCCGTCCGCGGCCACCAAAGGAGCAGTGCGGCCGCTGGAGGAAGTCGAGAAGGAATACATCATCGCGGCCCTGGAACTGAATGGCGGCAACCAGACCCACACCGCCGACCAGCTCCAGATCGGCTCGGCGACGCTGTACCGCAAGCTCAAGAGCTACGGCATGATCGGCGGCAACCGGGTGCTGCGGAAGGGCACCAAGGTCGGCGCTGGTTAAGCTTCCTGCTGCTTGGGAATGGCGGTACCTGTCAGAGGCCAGGCTGAGCGCGGCCAGTGGCCTGCGCCGAGGAACCGAGGCGGGCTTTTCCCACAACGGGGCAGAATGATGGCCCAACGCCCTCGGCCCCACCCTTCCAGGCCTGACCCCCCGCTCACACTGGGCGGGGGGGACAGGCCCTTGGGGTGGGGCCGAGGACGCCAGCACCGGGATTCCGGTGCTGGCGATGATCGTCTAGTACTGATTTGCATTTAAAACCTGAATCCGTGAGGCCTTACGCGATTTCGCTTGGTGGTCGCTGTTGAGGGGTGATCCGAGGTAGCAGCGGGCCGTCTATGAGCCCTTCCCATAGCCTTCGCGGGCCTTTTGGATTGCCTTTTAGCTGAATTCAGG
>JANXPB010000085.1 GCA_025357545.1 Holophagaceae bacterium | reverse complement strand
CACCGGCGGCTACGGCACCGTCTTCTACCTCGCCACCTACGCCAAGGGCTGCAACGCCACCGCCATCTGGCGCGCCTACAAGCAGGGCGCCGCCTTTGCGAATCCCTGCTTCACCCAGATCCACCCCACCTGCATCCCCGTCACCGGCGACCACCAGTCTAAGCTGACCCTGATGTCCGAATCCCTGCGCAACGATGGCCGCATCTGGGTTCCCAAGCAACCCGGCGACAAGCGGAGCCCCAAGGAGATCCCCGAGAACGAGCGCGACTACTACCTGGAGCGCAAGTACCCGAGCTTCGGCAACCTCGCGCCCCGGGACATCGCGTCGCGCGCCGCCAAAGAGGCCTGCGACAACGGCCTGGGCGTCGGCGAGACCGGCCGCGGCGTCTATCTGGATTTCTCCGACGCCATCCAACGCCTGGGCAAGCACGCCATCGAGGAGAAGTACGGCAACCTCTTCGAGATGTATGAGCGCATCACCGACGAGAACCCCTACGAAGTGCCCATGCGCATCTATCCGGCCTCGCACTACACCATGGGCGGCCTGTGGGTGGACTACAATCTGATGAGCACCATCCCCGGGCTCTTCGTCATGGGCGAGGCCAATTTCAGCGACCACGGCGCCAACCGCCTGGGCGCCTCGGCGCTCATGCAGGGCCTGGCGGACGGCTACTTCGTGGCGCCCTACACCGTGGGCAACTACCTGGCGGGCGTGAAGCCGGCCGACCGCCCCAAGGCGGACGACCCAAGAGTGAAGGCCGCCGAAGCCGCGGTCCAGGGAAGGGTTTCCCGGCTGCTGGCCATCAAGGGCAAGAAAACGCCCACGCACTTCCACCGCGAACTGGGCAAGATCATGTGGGAGAAGTGCGGCATGGCCCGCAATGATGCCGGCCTCCGGCAGGCCCTGGAGCTGATCCCCAAGCTGCGGGAGGACTTCTGGGCCGACCTGCTCATCCCCGGCACCGGCGACGAACTGAACCAGTCCCTGGAACTGGCCGGACGGGTGGCGGACCTCCTGGAATTGGGCGAGCTCATGTGTCTGGACGCGCTGGAGCGCCGCGAGAGCTGCGGCGGGCATTTCCGCGAGGAACACCAGACGCCCGACGGCGAGGCCCAGCGCGACGACGAGAATTTCTGCCATGTCGCGGCCTGGGAATACCAGGGTGAAGGCCAGGCTCCGGTGCGCCACGTCGAGGCCCTGAACTTCGAGAACGTCCACCTCGCCACGCGCAGCTACAAGTAATTAGGGAGCGACCGATGTCCTCAGAGAAGACCCTGAACCTCACGCTCAATGTCTGGCGCCAGAAAAACGCTGCCTCCGAGGGCGGCTTCGAGACCTACCCCGCACCAGGCATCAGCACCGACATGTCCTTCCTGGAAATGCTCGATGTGGTCAACGAAGGACTGATCACCACCGGCGCCGATCCCATCGCCTTCGACCACGACTGCCGGGAAGGCATCTGCGGCACCTGCTCCATGGTCATCGACGGCCGGCCCCACGGCCCCAAGGAACGCACCACCGCCTGCCAGCTGCACATGCGCAGCTTCAAGGACGGCGACACCATCGCCATCGAGCCCTGGCGCGCCGCGGCCTTCCCGGTGCAGAAGGATCTCGTGGTGGATCGCGGCGCCTTCGACCGCATCATCGCCGCGGGGGGCTTCATCAGCGCGCCGACCGGGTCGGCCCAGGACGCCAACGCCCTGCCCATCCCCAAGCAGAATGCGGACCTCGCCATGGACGCGGCGGCCTGCATCGGCTGCGGCGCCTGCGTGGCGGCCTGCCCCAACGCGTCGGCCATGCTCTTCGTTTCCGCCAAAATCAGTCAACTCGCGCTGCTGCCCCAGGGCCAGCCCGAGCGCTACACCCGCGTGCGCGCCATGGTGGCCCAGATGGACGCCGAGGAATTCGGCACCTGTACCAACCACGGCGAATGCGAAGCCAGCTGCCCCAAGGGCATCAGCGTCGAGAACATCGCCCGCCTGAACCGTGACTATCTGAAGGCCAGCCTCACCTACCGGCCGGAGGTCGTGGGCGGCGGCGCGGGGTAGGAAGCGGGCTGTCGGCAGTGGGCAGTCGGCTAACCAGTCGATGCTGTTCAGCCCTCCGCCCACAGCCAACTCTTTATTTCGTACCGGCCTCTTCTGCCCTGCGCGCCATTTCCTCGGGCGGCACGTCCTCGATATGCGTGGCCACGTACCAGACAAGGCCGAAGGGATCCTTCAGCCCGCCGGTGCGGTCGCCGTTGGACTGGTCCGCCACGGGCCGCTCCACCGTGGCGCCGGCCGCCACCGCCTGGGCGAAGACCTGGTCCACGTCACCCACGTAGAGCATGAGGTTCACGGGGGAGCCGCGCCAGGACTCGGGGCTCCTGGCGCCGCTTTCCGGGTGTTCGTCCGCCAGCATGAGGGTCGAATCGCCGATCAGGATCTCCGCAAGGCCGATGCGGCCGTCCGGGGTCTCCAAGCGGAACTTCACGGTCGCGCCGAAGGCTAGTCTATAGAAGTCCAAGGCCTTCGCCGCGCTTCGAATAATGAGGTGCGGAGTGACCGAATGGTAGCCCTCGGGGATGGGTTTAATACTGATTTGCATTCAAAAGAAAACTGGTTCTTCGCTGTTGCATGTGGGTAATGGAATTCAGGGTGGGAACCGCATTGAAGTCGAGTTTGCCTGCAACGAGGTAGGCGATGGTGATGCGGTTCTGGGGATTCCGGTGGCCTCGCGCCTTGGCGATGGCGGCTTGGAT
>JANXPB010000077.1 GCA_025357545.1 Holophagaceae bacterium | reverse complement strand
GGCGAGTCCTCCAAGGAATCGCTCATCATCAACCGCGACGATTTCTGGGCCAGCACCAGCAACAAGCAGCTCAACTTCCTCCAGCACATCTTCACCATCCTCAAGCAGCACGGACGGGCCGCGGTGGTGCTGCCGGACAATGTGCTCTTCGAGGGCGGCGCGGGCGAGACCATCCGCCGCGAGCTGCTCAAGCAGGCGGACGTGCACACGCTCCTGCGCCTACCCACCGGCATCTTCTACGCCCAGGGCGTGAAGGCCAACGTCCTCTTCTTCGACCGCAAGCCCGCCCAGGAGAAGCCCTGGACCCAGAAGCTCTGGATCTACGACCTGCGCACCAACCTGCACTTCACCCTGAAGGAGAACACCCTCAAGCGCAGCGACCTGGATGACTTCGTAACCTGCTACAACCCCAAGAACCGCACCGAACGCAAAGAGAGCGAACGCTTCAAAGCCTTCACCTACGAAGAGCTCACCAAGCGCGACAAGGCCAACCTCGACATCTTCTGGCTCAAGGACGACGCCCTCGAAGAATCCGCCAACCTCCCCGCCCCCGGCATCATCGCCCAGGAAATCATGGATGACCTGGAAGCCGCCCTGGAGCAGTTCGCGGCGATTGCGGAGGATTTGAAGTAGGGACGCTTGTTCCAGGCAAAGCTACTTCTTCATGCTCGATTTCCGCATATTCGACAACGGAACCCACTCCTTGTCCTTGTTCTGGAATTTCCAAAATGTCCAGCCATTGCATGAACGTTCAATGACGACCCGCCCGGCCGCACTGGGAGAATCGTAAGCGTGGCGCTGGAAAAGGATGGTCCCATCTGGTCGTAGTAGCGCCCGGTATTTAATACCCTTGAATTCAGCTCTAAGGCGAATGCTCTTCTCGCGCACCCCAGCGAGGGCCCGGGCGCCAAGGTATTTCTTGGCCTTCGCCTTGCGCCGGTTATCGGCCACATGACCACCCAACAGGCGTGCCCGGTGGTCGGCATCAAAGGTAGAAAGGGCATTGTTCAAGGTCCGGTACAAGTCCGTGGATCCTGCAAATTTCCCCGAGACACGGTTGCCCTTGGGCCGTGCGATACGGAGGATCAATGACTCAAGTTCCTTGATGTGATCGTTCGTCGGGGTCAGGTAGACATTGAACTTGTCCCAAGCGCCGCGATGGCGGTCCTTCAAATGGGTATTGAGTCGCCCCATGAGGTTCGAGGCTAGGCCCACGTTGTAGAGTCGGTCCTTGCTGTAGAGGGCGTAGATGCCAGCGTGGCCACTGATCATCTCCTTGATGATGGACCTACCGTTTCAGCCCGAGGCTGGCAGACATCGGCGGATCCCGCTTCTGGCGCATTGATCCCCAGGCCGATTATGGCGAGTTGAACGCCATCGCACGCCAGCGGATCAACCTGGACCTGATTGCCCAAAATTGGGATGACCTATTGCGCTTGGCGGGCTCCCTCAAGCTGGGCCGGGTTCCCGCGACAGGCATCATGCGAACCCTCCAGGTGGGAGACCGCCCCACGCGCCTGGCCCAAGCCTTGGCGGAATATGGGCGAATAGACAAGACTCTTCATTCCCTGACCTACCTTGATGACAAGGACAAGCGCCGGAGCACCTTGCTCCAGTTGAACAGGGGCGAGGGCCGCCATGCCCTCGCCCGTTCCGTCTTTCATGGAAAGCGGGGTGAACTCCGGCAGCGCTACAGGGAAGGCCAGGAAGACCAGTTGGGCGCGTTGGGTCTGGTGGTGAATGTCATCATCCTGTGGAATACGCTCTACATGGACGCCGCCCTTGGTCAGCTTCGCCAGGAGGGTTTCCTTGTGCGAGACGAAGATGTGGCCCGGCTCTCCCCCCTGGTCCATGACCATATCAATATGCTGGGCCGGTATTCCTTCGCCGTCCCCGAGGCCGTTACACGGGGGGAACTGCGCCCCCTAAGGGATCCGCAAGACAATGAATGAGCCTTATCTGACTTTTCTGTTCCATTGCTCCCCAGACCCCGCTTACCGGCAAGCGGCAGGTGGGGCAATTGGCGCCCTTCGACCTGGTGCTGCTGTTGGTCCTCAGCAATGCCGTGCAGAACAGCATGATCGGGGCGGACAACACCGTAGGCGCAGGGTTCATCCTTGCAGGCGTCTTGGTAGCGGTGAATTCCCTCCTGGGATACGCGACCCGCAAGAGCAAAAGAGTGGAGGTCTTCATCGAAGGCAAACCCCAGATTCTGGTGCATCACGGGGTGGTGGATGAGGCGATCCTCCAAAAGGAGCGCATCACCCGTCATGAACTCCTGGCCGCTATCCGCCAGGTCGGGCTGGTAGATATTTCCGATGTGATGGTTGCGATTCTGGAGACCAACGGTCGGATCAATGTGATTAAAAAAATTCAAGGCCCCTTGACTTAGCGAAAAATAGGCGAATATTGAAGGCATGAACCATGCCCTCCTTTCCCCAGATACAAAGCCCTTAAGGCTCTTCCGTGATCTCCGGGTGGAACCGGAGGAGGCGAAAAGTATCCTTCGCCACCAGAAGGACGATCGCTATGGCTGGAATTTCAGCCTCAATGCCTATCGCGGCTGCAGCCATGGCTGCCGTTACTGCTACGTCCGCGGCTATCCAGCGCCTACCTCAGTATCCGGAAGCACCTTCGAACCAGGGGGCGACCTTTCGCCATCACCATCGTCAGGAAAAGCGCGCCTCCACGACGCCAACGAATGGGGCCGCTGGGTAACCCCCAAACTCAACGCCCCGGAGCTGTTGTGGTCCCAACGCCACCGGCTGCACAACGAGTCGGTCTTCATCTCCAGCGCGACCGATCCCTACCAACCCATCGAGAAGGATTTTCGACTCACGCGGAAATGCCTTCAAGTATTGCTCACCTGCCCGACGACACGGGTCATCATCCACACACGATCACCCTTGATCCTTCAGGATCTCGATTTGCTCAAAGCCTTTGGAGATCGGCTCTCTGTGGGCTTCTCCATTCCCACCGATGATGATGACGTTAGGCAGATCGTCGAACCCGACGCGCCTCCCATCCCGGCCCGCTGGGCGACGGTGGAGAAGCTGGCCAAGGGCGGGCTCCAGGTGGGTATAAGCGCCGCGCCACTATTGCCGGTGCAGGACTCGCAAGCCTTCGCTCGCAGGGCCAAACAGAGCGGCGCCACCTCCGCCTGGACCGGGGGTTTGCGCCTTCTCAAAGAGGACCCATTCCAGGCTTTGCTGGCAGAGCATGACTGGCTCCACATCCTGGACCCGCGCTACGTAGAATCGGTGCGCCTAGCCTTCCAGCAATTCCTACCTCGTCGTGCAAGGAGCCACCGATCTTTGGCTCCAGAACCTGTGTGGGCCCATCGGCCGCGGTTCAATCCAGGCTTACAGCCCTCCCTCTTCACCCAGGCCAGCTAAGGGAGGAGTGGCCGAGGAGTGGGCCGTCGGGTGGCGGACTCAGAGCGATAGGGCCATTCATTGCGGAGGTAATCATCGAGGGACCGGGGAGGATGTCCAAGCAACCCAGAGAGTGCGTTCTGAGGGACCTCATAGCCAATGCTATGGCGCAGGATCCCCGCCTCGGTGAATGGAACGAGATCGCTGAACAAGGGCCGATGACCGAAGACCCGAGCCAATCTGCGGACCCTTTCATCCGACAAGGTGGGCCCCACCAAGCGTTTTCCCGCCGCCTCGGCGCAACGTTCCAACAATTCCCCCCAAAGGATCCGCTCACCCCCGACTTCCTGAAGGCCTTCCTTAGCGTGCAGCAGCGCAACGGCCAGGTCCCCCACCCAGAGCGGCTGCAGGGGTACCCGTTCCAGGAATTTGGGAATGAAAGGACTGCGTGCCATCCAGGCGCCGATGCC
>JANXPB010000076.1 GCA_025357545.1 Holophagaceae bacterium | reverse complement strand
TTTCTTCGACTGCACCAATCTAATCCGCATCCCGTTTCACCCCGCGGGTGAATCCGGCCACCCATCTTTAGGATGCTTTAAACCCGCACCAGGATTCATTCTGCGCTACTATTTTGGTGAGAAAGCTGCACGGTCTCAGGTACATAAATAGAATATTTCATAAAGAATATCCATGCGCTCAACTGGAGCTTACATTCGTGCACTATCGAGGATCACGGATCCACGTGGCGGTTCCATAGTTTTCGAACATAATTTTATCTTAAATTATAATTTAAAATTAGTTAGTAAATATTAAAAATATTTTAATAATTGAAACATCACCCATGAGTCTTGCCATGGTTTTGCACACCTTCACTGTTGACTCAAGTCACATACGAAAGCCCGAAGAACGACGCATGATGGGCCTTGGATTTGTGGAACGTCCTTGATCCCAGCCTCAGGAAAGGAGGATCGAAATGCAGATGCGATTCCTGGTCATGCTCACCGCGCCGATGGGGCGGCAAGCAGGTGGAGGGGAGCCATGAGACTACGTACCCAAGCAGTCGTGCTGACCGCCCTGGCCTCCGGGCTCCTGCAGGCGCAGGATGTGAGCGTGTACAGCACGTCCATCGTCCAGCTCTGGAAACAGGACACCCCCGGCTTTGACAAGAACACCTACGCGCCGGCCACCCAGTTCCTGGGCATCGACGCCACGAACCTGGGCTCCGAGGCCCTGTCGCTCCACATCTTCGGTTGGGGCCGCGCGGATCTGGCCGACAAGTCCGGTCCCAACGGCAAGACCGACGGGGAACTCACCTACGGCTACGCCCAGTACCGGTTCTCCCAGGCCAACGCCGAGATCAAGGCCGGGCGCTTCACCATCTACCAGGGTGTGGGCATCGAGCAGGTCGATGGCGTCAGCGCCAAGGCCGACCTCATCGGCGGCTTCACGGTCTCCGCCTTCGGCGGCCAGCCCGTCCTCCACAAGACCCACGACGCCGTGTCCCAGAAGGACTACGAGTTCCAGCGCGACATCATCGCCGGGGCCCGCATCGGCTGGCGCGCGGCCAAGTTCGGCGAGGTGGGCCTGTCCTACCTCCAGGACGGCACCACCGCTGCGAAGGATCTTCCGATCGCCTCCAACACGGACTATTCCCGGCGGCAGGTGGGCCTCGACCTCCGCATCGCGCCCATCGCCGCCTTCGAATTCTCCGGCCGCACGGTGTTCGACGTGGCCAAGCATCCCGACATCCCCGCCGGCACCGAGAAGCCCTCTAAGATCGCTGAGCACGACTACACCCTCGCGGTGAAGGCCAGCAACCAGCTCTCCTTCACCGGCAACTACACCGAGCGGAATTTCTTCGCCTTCTTCGCGGGCACCAACCTGCCTTCGCTCTTCCGCCAGGACGAGCGGGACAAGTTCCGCGCCACGGGCGGCAGCGTCGTCTGGGGCCCGTCGGCGGCCATCCAGATCGTGGCGGATTTCCGCCACACCCAGCGCGAATCCTACGGCGTCGCGAACCGCTTCGGCGCGGACCTCCGCTGGTCCTCGGATGCCCTGAAAGTCAAGACGGGCTTCGGCTACCACAAAGTGAACGCCGACGACGTCAAGCTGGTGGATTCCCTGGTGCCTTCCTACAGCCTGTCCCACAGCGAGATCCGGGCCTGGGTCATGTACGAGAAGGGCAAGCTCTTCACCAGCGCGGACGCCATCATCCACACCTTCGACGACAAGAAGAATCCGCATCTGAACGGCCAGAGCTCCCTCTGGGAAGTGGTGGGGTCCCTCGGGGTCCAGGCCACCGAAAACCTGAGGATCTCCGGGGATATCAGCTACGCGGCCACGGCGCTCGCCAAGAAGGAAGTCATGGGCCTCCTGCGGGCTGAGTACCGCTTCGGCATTGGCCACAAGGGAGGCGCCAAATGATCCGGAAAACCTTTCTTCCCCTCCTCGCCGCCATCTTCGGGCTCGGACTTCTCAGCGCCTGCGCCCTGCTCTCCCCCAAGGCGAGCTACGTGGCCTCCCATCCCGAAGGCCTGGAACTCCGCGTGCGGCCCACCTGCTCCAGCTGCCACAGCAACGAGACCATGAAGAGCGGCGTCAAGACCTACGCCTCCTTCGACCATACCGACGCCTTCGTGAAGAACCACCGCTTCCCCGCCAGCCAGGATCCGGCCGCCTGCGCCACGTGCCATGCGCCTTCCTTCTGCTCGGACTGCCACGGCGGCAAGACCGCGATGATGCCCGCCATCAAGCTGGGTGACCGCCCCGACCGGGATATGACGCCGCACCGGGGCAACTACCTCATCCTGCACCGCATGGACGGAAAAACGGACCCGACCAGCTGCTACAAGTGCCACGGCCGGGCCAACAACGACAAGTGCATGGCGTGCCACAGGTGACCACGATGAGCAGAGCCAAACTGATGGTCCGAACAATCTTCGCGATGGCAATCGCGGCCCTCTTCATGGGCTGCACCACCTCCCGCGACAACTCGCCCCAGTTCAGCGAGACCCAGGCGGCGCACCCCGCCAACTGGCTCCAGAACCACTGGGCCGAATTCATCAAGAACCCCGATCAGTGCCGGACCTGCCATGGGTCCACCACCGATCCCGCCAAGGCCGGCGGCATCGCCCAGGTGAGCTGCTTCACCTGCCATCCCAAGGGGCCGAGCCACCAGGCCGGCTGGGAAGTTGCCAGCCAGCACGGCCGCCTCGGCGCCCAGGTGGCCGCCAGCAACACCAGCGGCTTCGCGTACTGCGCCAAGTGCCATGGGTCCACCTACGACAACCCGATCGGCGTCACGCCCTCGTGCAAGGCCTGCCACACCAAGGCCCCGCACCCGAACCGCCCCTGGGTCGGCACCTCGGTCTCCCTGCCGAACCACGTCTTCTCCGACATCAGCAACGCCCCGGAGTGCTTCAAGTGCCATGCCAACGGCGCGAACTCCACCTACAAGCCCTCGAGCCCGGCCCCGGCCGGAAGCACGCCCGGGTGCTTCAACAACACCATGTGCCACGACACGAGTATCCACTGACCAGGCGCCCGCCTTTCGTCCATCCAGAGGAGGTGCCCAAGTTGCCGAACCGAAGCACGACTTTCCAGTTCCAAAGACTTCAAACCACCCAAACCGCCAGTACCACCAAAAACAGGAGGAATTAGGATGCAACGGAAACCACTGAAATTCCTGGGTGGCGCGATTGCAACCGCCGTCGTCGCCCTCATGCTCATCGGATGCCGCGGCTCAACGGGCCAGAACGGCCTGAACGGCACGAACGGCAACAATGGCAACAACGGCGGCAATGGCACGCCCGGAGCGACATATGCCCTGGACATCACGACCTTGACGCCCGATGACTGGAGTGCCACGACATTCAAGGCGTCCGTCACTAGCGTCACTTCCGGAACCGCCCCGGTCGTGAACTTCAAATTGACTGACGGCCACAACGTCCCAGTCAAGGGATTGAGCGCCTTTACCAGCCAATCCAGCTCCGCGCTCTATGCCAGCTATCCGAACCTCGGACTGAGCATCGCCAAACTCGTGCCCGGAATCAACGGCAGCCCCAGCCGCTGGATCAACTACATCGTCACGTCCGTCCCCACCAAAACCCAGAGCCTTTGGGTTCCCGGGAAGCCCAGCACCGAAAACACCGGAGTTCTGGTCGACAATGGCGATGGCTCCTACAAGTACACCTTCCGCCACGACCTCACCCAGATCAAGACCCAGCTGGATGCCTACACCTATACGGGTAACAACCTCAAGGCGGACCTCGACGACGTTTCCTATGACGGGACACTGACCCACCGCCTCACGCTTTATGTTGGTGGCATCGCCCGCGGCACCGGCTCGGCCGCCGCTGGCGACCGTTCCTTCAACACCCCCGACGGTTCCGATAGCGGCCTCGCCGGCGTCTATGTCCTGAATCCTGCGAACGCCGTCTACGACTTCATCCCCGCCACCGGGGCCGTGGTGACGTCCGCCAACGAGCAGCGCGACATCACTTCCGTGGATAAATGTTTCACCTGCCACTCGAAGTTCGAGTTCCACGCCGGTGGTCGCCAGGAAACCAAGTACTGCGTGGTCTGCCACAACGATCAGCGCAAGTACGGCAACCCCGAGGCCACCACGACCGCCACGGGGTACTCTGGAAGTACCTACAAGATCCAGAACCGGGCCGTCGGCGACTTCCCGGCATTCATCCACAAGATCCACCATGGCGAGGGACTTTCGAAGGACGGGTACAACTATGCCAACGTCCTGTTCAACGAAGTCACCTACCCCCAGGACCAGCGCAACTGCGTGAAGTGCCACAGTAATTCAACCGCCACGCCCCAGGGCGACAACTGGTGGAAGAAGCCCAACCGCATGGCCTGCGGCGGCTGCCACGATAGCGTCGACTTCGCGACCGGCACCGGCCACGGTTCTGGCGGACCGCAGTTGAACGACCAGAACTG
>JANXPB010000009.1 GCA_025357545.1 Holophagaceae bacterium | reverse complement strand
TCATTCTCCGGATCGAGCGTCAGGGCGTTGTGGAATTCGGCTTGAGCTGCGACGTTCTTCGACATCAGAAGATCGTCATTCCCCCGTTGCAAATGGTCGTACACCAGTTGTTGGCGGGTCATTGCCAGTACCGTCAGATAGTCAAGATTCTTGGGAGAGAGACGGGCGGCGGAATCGAACTCCTGATAAGCCTCATCCAGGTGCTTGGACTTCTCCAGCTTCACGCCTTTGGAGAAGGCCTGCTTCGCTTTTTTCAGATCCGCCTTGGAGGGCTCGCATCCGGAAGTGGACGAAACCGTTGGTGCGCACGGCAGCTTGAGAACCGACTGCGGTGGGTCGGCCCCCACGGCCGCAACCGACAGTCCGCAAATCACGAGACTCAGGTACCGCCAACGCATATGTGCTTTCGATTGTAAATGGAAATCGCCGGCACCCCCGAGCTTCCGCTCCGGCCCTCGGCTGGTTCGACTACTCGCCCGCCCTCAGGTTCAGGTTTTCGCTGCTGACGCCGTTGGAAAGGGTGAGTTCCAGGTGCTTGACGGCGGTAATGAGGACCAGGTCGCCCCCCCGGGCGAAGGACAGCACCTCGCCGGTGGCGACGTCGCGCACCATCACCAACGGATGGGCGGCGGCATCCCAGGTGAGGCGCACTTCACTTTCCCCCAGGATCTTGGCCTGTGGCAGTTGCACCGCGCCACTCTTCAATGGAAGGACCTGGCTGCTCCAGCGGATGGCTTCGACACCCGCGTCGCCCAGGACGCGCAATTCCTGCAACCGTCCGGTGGTGAGCTCATCCAACGGCACCGCGGCGATGAAATGCTGGTCGTGACTCCCGGGAATGTCAGCGGCCACCTCCGCCACTGGAAGCGCTCGGCGGAACAGCACCTCGCCGGAAGCCGAGCGCCCTTCGATCATCCGGCTGCCGCGCAGCGCCTTCGGATCCACCGCAGTGGGGAGGGTGCGCACTTGCAGCGCGGGTTCCAGTTCCACGGTCCCATTGTGGATGCGCCCGGTGATCAGCAGGCAGTCCTGCATGGCCGTCGTGGCTGCGGTAGCGGCCTCCTGGATGGCCTCCGGCGGTGGCAAGCCGAAGGGACTGGCCTGACGGAAATTCAGGATGGAACTGTAGACATAGTCGCTGACCCACACGGGGGAGCAGTAGGCCATGATGTCCGTGTACACTGCCGGATCCTTGATGATCATGGTTGAAACATCCAGACCATAGATTCCGATGAGCGCGCCCGGGTAGGGATAGCCGGGGTCCGGTTGACCCGCGCCGCCGCAGGGCGAATGTTGACGCCCCATGTTGTGGCCGGTTTCGTGGGTGAGCACGTCAAAGTAAAGGCCGCCGTCGGCGTAGCCCGTGGTCTTGTCCCAGCCCATGGCGCTGCGGGGGGAACTACTGCCCGCGCTGGGCACGTAGCCCAACCCCGCCACACCGCTGCCGTAACTTACATTCAAGGCGCCGTAGTAGTAGCGGGTGGAGGCTTCCACCACGCGCTTGGCCTCCAACTCCTCCAGCAGCTTGTCCCAGCCGGTGCCGTCGGATTGCAGGATCCGGGCGGTGGTGTACGAGGCGCCCAGTTGCAGGTCCATGCCGGGGGCGACGGGATACATCTTCTGGAATTTGGCGTACCAGCTGGCCAAGTTCCCGGCGGTGGCGTTCCCGGTGAGCCCGTTCTGCGTGATGGGGATGAGCGTCCCGTGGAAGGGTTGCAGACTGCGCACGTCCAGGGCCATGGGGCTGCCGGACGCTGGCCAGAAATTGTTGGTCTCATCTGCTTCGGCCACTGCGGAGGAGGGGTCGGTGTCCAGGAGGATGCCCAAGCCCGGCTGGATGCTGCTGCCCGGAATCGTGGCGTTCCAGGACTGGGCGAGAGAGGCCTCCGAGATGGTAGTCGGCGCCGTGGCCATGGGCGCGGTGAGGGTCTGGGTGGAGGTGAGCGTAGCGCCGTTGTAGAGGCGCAGGCGCACCGCAGGTGCCGTGACACCCGCCTGGTTCGCCCGCACGAAGACCCGCAGGACGCCATCCTTCCCGGCCACCAGGGGCACACCCCCCAGGTAGTTCTGGGCGCTCTGGGTAAGGTAGGCGCCATCGATGAAAAGGTCGCCGGTGGGGCCGCTGCCCGTAGGGGTGAAATTGCGGGACGAGATGGCCGTGCCGCCGGCCGTCACCAGCTTGATGGGGGCCACCGGCGCACCGGCGGGCACGACAAAACTCAACGAGGTATCGGTGACATTTTGAGGCGTGATGGAGGTCGAATTCCCGATGGTCACCAACGTGGTGCTGTTGAGGTGGACGCCCTTCAGGAGCACAGTAGTGCCGTTCGGGCCCATGGTCGGGTTGAAACCCGAGATGGCGGGCAGCACCGGGGCCGCCGTGACCTTCAGGGTGGCGCACTGGAAACTGCCCGTGTCGCCCGGGCCCTGGTCCTGGATGCGCAGTGTCCAGGAGCCATTGGAGGGGTGGCCCGCCAGCATGGACAGGGGCTGCGAAGGCTTGAAGGTGCCGAGGTAGGGCGCCGGTCCCGACAGAGCCCCGGCCCCGGCATCGCTGAAGGTGGTGGTCTGGCCCGCGCCGCAGCCATTGCCATAGTTGATGGTCGTATCGATGCGGCTCGGAGCCAGCGACACGCTGGTGCCGTCGGGTGCGATGAGCTGGAGGTCCAGATCACCGTCGTAGGTATGGGTGATGTAAAGGGAGATCTGCACATCCCTGATGGGATAGGCCAGGCCCGCGATGGTGAAGGGGATCAACACCGGCGCGCCATCCCCGCCGCCGGTGGCGTCGGGAATCGCGGTCACGGTGCTGTTGCTCTGCTGGGTCGAGGGGAAGGCAGCCACGGTGAATGAGGAAGGACTGGTGGCAGTGCCCGAGGGGGTGTCGGCGGTGATACTGCCCGAGGTGGCGCCCACCGGCACCAGGGCCGTGAGCTGGGTGGCGCTGTCCTGGATGAAGAGGGCCGGGCTGCCATTGAACTTCACGGCGGTGGTGCCGCCCAGGCCAGTGCCGGTGATGACCACGGGCAAGCCTGGCAGGGCCGAGCTTACATTCAGGGAGGTGATGGCCGCGCCACCCGAGGTAGTCACGGTGAAGCCGGTGGCGGAATCCGCGGTGCCGGCGGGCGTCACCACCCGGATGACACCCGTGGTGGCCGCGGCGGGCACGGTGGCGGTGATCTGGGTGGGGCTGTTGACGGTGTAGATCGCGGCCACGCCGTTGAAGCTGACAGCGGTGGCGCTGGTGAGGTTGGTGCCAGTAAGCACCACGCTGGTGCCCACGGGGCCGCTGGGAGGCGCGAAGCTGGAAATGGAGGGGATCGAAGCATTGAAGAAATACGTCAGGGTGATGGTCTGGTCGGCAGTGGCGCCCAGAACGGTGCCGGAGCCGGGGAGCTGGTCCGTGGCGCGCACCGTGAAGGTGGCGGTGACGGAGGTCTTGGCCGAAGGCACGGTGCCCGTGAAGCTCACCACGCCAGTGACGGGGTTGATGGCGATGGTGCCC
>JANXPB010000166.1 GCA_025357545.1 Holophagaceae bacterium | reverse complement strand
AAATGGATGAGGCGATCATCAAATTCATCCGCGAAAAATACAACGTGCTCATCTCCGAATCGAGCGCCGAGCGGGTGAATTTGATGATCGCCTCATCCATTTCGTCGCCGGCGACCGTGATCGAGTCAGAGAACACTTTGCCGTTGTAGGAGATTACGGCGACGTCCGTGGTACCGCCGCCCACATCCACGATCATGCAGCCACGCTTTTCGTTGATCGACAGGCCCGCACCGATGGCCGCCACCATGGTCTGGTCCACCAGGAAGACCTCGCCGGCCTTGGCGTCATAGCAGACCTGCTTCACCGCGCGGCGCGCCACTTGATGGGCCCGGGGGGGCACGCTGACGACGATGCGGGTGCGGGCCAGGCCCTTGTTGGGCCTCGCCTTCAGGATGAACATGGCGAGCATTTTTTCGGCGGCGTCCACTTCGAAAATCATGCCGTCCTTCATGGGCCGCACGGTCTTGACGCCCTGGGGCGTCCGTCCCAGCAGCTGCTTGGCCTCGTCGCCCACGGCCTCCACTTCCCCGGTCTGGGTGTTGATGGCCACGATGGAGGGCTCATAGACGACGATGCGCCCCGCCTGCTTGGTATGGATCAGGACCGAAGCTGTGCCCAAGTCGATGGCGAGGTCCGAGGTGAAAAGGTTGGACCAGAACTCGGCCGAAAAAATGGACGCCACAGCGTACTCCAAAGGAACCCCCTAGGATGCCACGGGGACCCCTGATTTTCCAGGAAATGGCTCGGATTACTTGGCTGCCGCGAGCAACTCCTGGACCAGCAGTTCGCCATCCAGCCCCTGGGGTAGTTCCCGATGGTAGCCCCGGACGAAGCGTTGGCCATTAACCAGGAAATAGGGGATGCCCTGCTTCCCCGTGGCGGCTTCCAACCGTTCTGCGGCGCCCACCACGGTGCCGATGTCCACCTTGGGGAAGTGCAGTCCGTGCTCGGCGAGCCAGCGGTCCAGGCGGCGGCAATCGCCGCACCAGGGCGCTGAATAGATTTGCAGGTCCAGGTTTGCGAGTTCCCGCGGGTCCGTCATTAGCTGCACTCCATCCCGCACCGTTGCGGTGCCGGGCTTCCTCCATCATTCTGGATCATTCACTAGGAGAACACATGAGGAAGGTGACCCAGAGCGCCCCGGCCCTGATTTTTGCGCCCGCCCTGATCTTCGGGCTCGGCTGCAACAAGTCGGCCCAGGATGCCAGTCCCGTTGTGGCCAACGTGGGCGGGCAGAAGCTCACGCAGAAGGAATTCGAGGACGTGGTCCGCAGCTTTTATCCTGACAAAGCCGCCGCCGATGCGCTGCTGCACAGCGACAAGATGCGCGGCGAGCGCAACCAGATGCTGAAGGCCATCGCCGAGCAGAAGGCCATTTTGGAACTGGCTCGGCTCGAAGGGCTCGACCAGGATCCGAAAGTCCGCATCGCCGTGGACAGCGCCCTGGCCAACGCCTATGGCTCCGCCATCCTGGAGAAGCGCAGCGCGCAGCCTTCGCCCACGGAAACTGAACTGCGGAAGCTCTACGATGAAGTGGTAGCCCGGCAGAAGGCCGCGGGCGTCACCCAGGATCCGCCGCCCTTCGAAACGGTGAAGTCCACCCTGGCGCAGATGTGGGCCCAGTCGCCCGAGCAGCAGCAGCTCCAAAAACAGAACAACGACCGCCTCAAGACAGAGTTTTTCAAGGAACTGAAGGAGAAGGTCCCCGTCACCTACGCCGAGGACTATCAGCCCTCCCAGGTGGGTGGGAATTAGGCAAACCTGTCCAATGGTTTCTGGACCCGGCTGCGTGGCGAATGGACCTGGCTCCGCGGCCTCTCAAAACAGCCTTCATCGAGCCGCGAGGCCCTGGGATTGCAGCCAGGCAGCCCCAGCATAGACGGTCGTGAAGTAAGTCCAGAGCAAGGTCAGCAGACAATGCATCGCGGTGTTGAACCGCTGGCCCCGCCACAATCTCGGGTCGAACACGAATAGTTGGACAGCCAAACGAATCAGCCAGAACACGGCAAAAGCCCCGAGAACCAGGCAGCCGAGGTGGGTGGGTTGCATCAGGCTGTCGGCCGCGAAGGCCGAGAGTGCGCCCATCATGACCAGCACCAAACAGATGAAAAATGTGTGCACATAAAACACTTGCCGATTAAAAAGCGAGAGCCGACCCAACTCCTCCCGCCAATGGAACCGGCGTGGCAGGAATAGATGCATCGCCGCCAGGAAAATCAGAAGCCCGCCGGCGAGGCGCAGGTGGAAGACTGGATTCATTGTCCCCTCTTGAGATGAAAGACTCTGACAAAAGGGGTGCAGGGAAGTTCCCGCTCCAGGAACAGTCCTGAGGAGGTGAAAGCATCCAACCAAGCTCGGCGGGGCAGGAAATGAAAGGCTCCGGGCCCATAGGCCAACCCATTCCAGCCATCCCGCAGATGCTCCACCACGATCACGCGTCCATCGGAGCGCAGCACACGGCGTACCTCACTGAAGAAAACCGCCCGGTCATCTGCTCTGCGGATCTCATGGGCCGCGAACACCACGCAGGCCAAGTCAAGGCGCGCATCTTCGAGAGGGATCGCCGCTAGGGTGACCGGAATGGTTCCTTCAGCAACCTGGGCAGACCGGCGTGCGCGGACAATGGACGGTTCGGTATTGAGCTGGGGATCGAAGAAATCGAAAACATGCAGCACCGACCCTGGGAACCGCTGCGCCACCCCCTGGGAGGCCTCATCCTGTCCCGCATGGAAGGTGGCGGCCTCTTGAATGGTTCCTCGTGGCAGATCGTCCAACCAACCTGACCGCGCGACGCTGGAGTGGTCGTAAATGTAGTTCGAAACGGCCAAGGATGCGAGCAGCCAAAAATCCGCGAGGCCCACGCATAAGATGATCCACATCGAGAGGGGTTGCCGAATCAGGCCGACCCTCAGAGCCGGTATCGTGATGAGATTTCCAGCCGCAGCGAGGGCATACCAGGGCCAATTGAACCGGACGATCTGCCCGACGCCGTGAAAGGGGTCGCGTTTGGGCGGGATGGGCGCCATCACGAAGCTCCCTGGATCCCAGGCGTCAGGTGCTCGAGCACGCCGCGTTTCCATCGATATGGGACATTTTCGACGAGAAAGGAGTTGGCCAAGCGCGGCACTGTTCCTTGGAAGGGAGGCCGGTCCAGGAAGCCACAGTGGTCCACGCGAACCGAGATCGGCTTTGGCAGCCAGTGTTGGCGGACGCCTTCGATGATGACCATGGACCCTGACTCGGGTTCGAAATCGAAAGTGTAGGGCAGGGGTCCTGCAAAATGCCGGGCGGTGGGCAGGTCAGGAAATGGCGAGCCCGCAGGGGGCGAATTGAGGATCGAACCAAGATCTGCGAACAAGGACAAGTCTGCTTCGCCGCGGGGCGTGCGGATGTTGATCGCCAGCTCGGTTTGGGTCCGCCGCGTCTCGACGAGGCACTTCCGGTAGTGGTAATGGGTGAGTAGGTTTCCGACGAACGCCATCAATCCGCTATCCGTATCGCTGCGCAAGATCCGCAACCCGCGTAAGACCTTTCCATCCGTGCGCTGGAATCGGCAGAAGATCCGGTACCCCGAAAGAAAGAAATTCCGTCCGAGGAAGGCCGGTAGGCCTGCGGGCCTCAACTGTTCTGTTTGGACCAAGGCAATCGCGAGGAATCCATCACCCTCATAGGTATCCAGCATCAGGCCTGATGGCAGCAGGGGCTTGAGGACAGCTTCGGGAAAAGCGTAAGTGAGCACCAGCGAATACCGGAAGAAGGCTTCGATGGGCACGGGGTGGCGCTGGATCGAGGCGAGCATCTAGGTCCCTTTGGAAGGTGATGGGCCAGATTCGTGACCAAGCTTGGCGGACTCGTTGGCTTGCAATGCCAGGGTCCAGCCGATGGCGAGGAACAGAAGATTCGCCACCACCATGGCGAATGGAGCCAGGAGCAAATCCCGCGCAAGCCAGAGCTCCAGAAAATTCATGGCTGCCAGCAGAGCAGTCTGGGCGGCGGCGCACGCTCGGGGGGAGCGCCGGCTGAGTACCCAAATCCCAATCAGGATCTCCACTCCACCCACCGCAAGGGTGACCGCCAGGGCCCACTCATTCCCCACGACCCGCGCCACGATTTGCCGGTGCCGCGGAATGCCATCGAGCACCTTACTGAACAACCCATGGAAGAGCCAGACCGAGGCGATGACCCACCGCAACCACGCCGCGTGGAATTTTGGGCATCTCATGGTTTGGGCCCGCTTCCGGCACCCTTCCACCCTTCCAGCACGCGGAAGCGCTCGCCCATCAGGCCGGGCATGGTGAGCTGCAACAGATTCTCCATGCGTTTGAGGCGGGTGGCGGTGTCGAGTTCCTGCCATTGGGCTTCCCATTGGACCAGGGGGGCGTGGGTCCGGACCCACTTGCTCAGGTGCTGGTGGGCGACATTCTGGAGGCCGGAGTCTTCCAGTATGTTCACGAGCCTTGTGAAATCGACATCCGCGGTGAGATCGCAGGCACCCAGCTCTTCCCACCACCGGCCATCCACGGTGTGGCCTTGGTAGCGGCGTAGATCCGCGCTTTTGGCCAGCAGCTGCGCGGCGGGTTCGCCGTAG
The DNA here is from genome assembly GCA_025357545.1 of Holophagaceae bacterium. Lineage (GTDB taxonomy): Bacteria > Acidobacteriota > Holophagae > Holophagales > Holophagaceae > JANXPB01. Next base: position 32,878 of record JANXPB010000166.1, on the reverse strand, counting down.
TCGATGGTGAGGAACAGCCCCGCCTGGAGCGCTCCGGCCAGGGTCGAGGCCACCGCCGGGAGCGCCGCGCACCACACGCTGCCGTCCCCTTGTTCCAGGCCATCGCTCTGGGCCGAGAACCAAGCGGCACTTTCCGGGTCCTCATGGGCCTGCCACTGGGGTCCTGTAGCTGTGAGCACTTCTTGCACCCATCGCTCACCGTCCCAACGCCATGGTTGGGCGGGCAGAGCATCGAAGAGCTCATTGCTCAGGACTGCGCCCACGAAGGGCGCGATGGGCTCGGATTCCGGCAGGAACTCCACCCGGCCGTCGGCGATATAGGGCGCCAGGGCTTCTGCCGCGGCCCCGCGTGCCGCCGGATTGTCGTCCCGGTGGAGATACCGCAGCGCCTGCGCGAAAGGGTCGGTGGCGGCCTGGAGAATGTCCCGTCCCAGCCAGCCCCGCCCGGCCCCGGCTTCGAGCACGGTGAAGGCCGCCGGGCGCCCCAAGTCCTGCCAAACTCTTTCCAGGCGCAAGGCCAGGGTTTGTCCCAGCAGGGGGCCGAGATCCAATGCCGTGTAATAGTCCTTGCCAGCGAACCCCCAGGGTCCAGCAGCTTGGCGGTAGTACCCGTGCTGGGGAGCATAGAGCGCCAGCGCCATGATTTCGGCTGCCGGGAGGGGACCCTGCAACAAAGCGGTGCGGATCTGGTCATCGAGAGGCGTCATGGGGTCCTTGGGTCGAGTGCTCGGAATCGGGGAAGAAGGCTTGGTGTACCTGGCGGAGGTGGGATGCCACGGCGACGGTCGTGGGTGTTCGGGTCCATGGGCAGCTCCTGCCTACGCTCCTTGTGGCTAGGATAAGGCTATAAAATCCCTGGGCATGCGGGCGAGGGGAAGCGCCAGTGTGTTGGACCACCAAGGAAACCCATGAAGGCTTTTCTCGATCGCCTAAGCATCCGGAACCAGCTGGTGCTGGTGGTGCTGCTGCTCCTGACGGCGGGTGTGGCAGCCATGCCAATCACGCTGCGCGTGTTTAGGGTGGCGGATCAAAACCTGCGCGCCTACCAAACCGCGATGGGGCTGCAGGAGCAGATGAGAACCCTCTCGGGCATCTATTCCGCAGACCTGGTGCATGAGGTCTACCAGGTGCGGCATGGGTTCACCACCTTGCCTGAGGGCCTTGACTCCGTGCGGCAGCGCCGGACCCAGATTCAGCAGGCCTGGGCGGGCCTGCAAGGGGTGGGCATCGATCCTGGCTTGGCTGCCCTGTACGCTGACGCGGAACGCGCCAAGCAACGGGCCGACCAGGCACTCGATGGACTGGAGGCGGCCCTGGGGGCGGGGGATGCCGCCGCCGTTGGACACCTGGCGGACCACGACCTTTATCCGGCTTTGTACGCAGCCACACGGCGGGTGGATTCCCTGGCCACGGCGCAGCTGCAGCATCTCGAGGCGGCCAATCTGGACCGCACGGCCACGCTCTCAAGCCTTAGGAACGCGCGGTTCCTGTTGGTGGCCGGCTTCTTCCTGGCCCTTCTCATTCTGTTGGCGGCCATCGCGCGCAACGTCGCGGCGCGGGTTGAGGATCTGATGGCCACGGCCCGCATTGTTGAGAAGATGGACTTCACCTCGGCACTGCCGCCTGCGCCCCGGGGGGAGCTGGGCGAGGTGGCGCAAGCGTTGGCCCAGATCCGGAAAGCGGTGCAGCGGTACGCTTTGGATCTGCAGACGGCCAAGGAGTCTTTGGGGCGGAACGAGGGCATCCAGCAGGCCCTCCTCGACGCGGCCCTGGTATCCATCGTGTCGGTGGATCTGGAGGGCATCGTCACGGGCATGAATCCCTTCGCAGAACGCATCCTGGGCTATGAGGCCTCGGAAGTGGTGGGACAGCACACGCCGCTGCTGTGGCACGACCCTCAGGAAATCGCCGCGATCGCCGCTGAGATGACGGAACAGCTTGGAGAGCAGGTGGAGCCAGGCCTCGAAGTCTTCACCGTCTGGGAGAAGACGCCCCCGAAACCGCGGGAATGGACCTACATCCGCAAGGACGGGACCCGCATCCCGGTGATGCTGGCCCTCTCGGACGTCCACGATGCCGACAGTCGCAAAATCGGCCGCATGGGTGTGGCCACGGACCCCACGTTGTTGAAACTCCTGGAGCGGGAACTCCGGCTCCGGGAGGCGGAGGCCCAGGAGGCGAACCGCGCCAAGTCCGATTTTCTGGCCACGATGACCCACGAGGTACGGACGCCCCTCATCGGCATCCTGGGCACCCTGGAAGTCCTGTCCCACACGTCGCTCAACGACGAGCAACTGGCCTACACCGGGATCCTGCGCCAATCGGCCAACGCCTTGATGCGGATCATCGGAGACATCCTCGACTTCTCCAAGATCGAATCGGGGAAGCTGGAGTTGTCCCTCCATACCGTCGCGCTCCGCCGGCTGGTGGAGGAGGAGATTTCGGGCCTTGCCTCCACCGCTGGAGTCCGAGGCCTTCGACTTACCTGGAAGGTCCATCCGCAGGTGGCGGAGGCCCACCTTGCCGATGGGATGCGGGTGGGAGAGATCCTCCGGAATTTCCTGAGCAATTCGCTGAAGTTCACCGATCGTGGCTCGGTGGACCTGACGGTCTCCATGCTGGATCAGGACGGCGATCGGCAGACCTTGGCCTTCCAGGTGAAGGACACGGGGATCGGAATCTCCAAGGAACATCAGATCAGTCTTTTCAGGCCCTTCATGCAGGCGGAGACCACGACCACCCGTCGGTTCGGCGGCACCGGACTCGGACTGGCCATCAGCCTGCGATTGGCGCAGCTCATGGGTGGGAGCATCCGCATGGAGAGCACCGAGGGCCTGGGTACCACCATGACCTTCACCGCCTCGTTCGGCATTGGCCGCGCACAGGACGGCGATTCCACCGAAGATCTCAGTTTCCGGGCTGTTGGTGTGCCCCGCACCGCCCCGACGGGGGAGGAGGCCGAGCGGGAAGGCAGCCTGATCCTGCTCGTGGAGGACCACCCCATCAACCGGCAGATCCTAGTCCGGCAACTGGAGCTGGCGGGCTTCGCGGTGGAGACCGCCGCCAATGGAGAAGAGGCGCTGGATTGCTGGGAGAGCGGGCGTTTCTCCCTGATTCTCACGGACATCAACATGCCCCACATGAACGGGTATCAGTTGGCCTCGGCCATCCGCTTCCATGAGTCCCAACGGGGTATGGGGCGGATTCCCATCCTGGCGCTCACCGCGAATGCGTTGCAGGATGAGCCGCAACGCTGTCTGAACTCGGGCATGGACGACTGCCTGATCAAACCGGTATCGATTCCGGAGCTGGTCGCGAGGTTGCGGCCCTGGTTCCCTGACCTTGTGTGGAACCCAGTGGAGGCCCAGGCGGAGGCCAGAGCCTTGAACCAGGACGTCCTGAACGGTCTGGCAAGTGGGAGCCCCGAGGGAGAAGCCAGCATCCTGGTGGATTTCATCGCGACCACCCATAAGGATCTGGAAGCGGTCGCCAGGGCCCAGGCGGTCAAGGACAGTCCGGATCTCGCCCGGCAGGCGCACCGCATCAAGGGCGCCAGCCGGATGGTCGGCGCCGATGAGCTGGCCCAGGCCGCCGAGCGGCTGGAGAAATCCGCCGTGAGCGGCGATTGGAATGCAGCGGCCGTTCTGATCAGCCGACTCCATGCGGCACTGGCCAGGTTGGAGAAGGCTCGGCCTTGAGGTCCCTCAGCGAGCTGGCAGCGGCCACCTATCCAGCATCCAGGGCAGCAACCACTGGGTTATGATCAGCGCCATGGCCACGCCGCCGACGCAAGCCAGGCCGAGGCTGCTGAGGCCCCGGTAACTGCTGAAGATGAGGCCACCGAACCCCGCCAGGGTGGTGCCCGCGCAGACTGCGTTCACCCGCGCGACCTTGGCGGCGGCGCCGGCATCCAAGCGGGCCCGGTGCAGCAGGTTCATCGCTGTGTCCACGCTCACCCCCAAAGTGATGGGGAGGGCCATGAGCGAGAGGAAACTGAAGGGCTCATGGCTCCAGGCCAGGATCCCCAGGAGGCCGATCTGGCCTGCAGCGATCGGCACCAGCGCCAGCAACACAAACCGGAGGCTGCGGCCGAAAAAAGACACCATGGCGAGCACCAGGGCCAGGGCCACCAGCACGCAATCCCGCGCGGCCTGCCGGGCCACCTCTTTGACCGCGGTGAAGAGCGGGCGCGTACCTACCAGGCGGGCCCCTTCGGGTTCCAGCTTGGGCGCCAGGCGCAACTGGGCGTCTTCCGGCAGGCGGATGGGCAGAGTGACCGTGGGCGCTTCGGGCGCTGCTCCCGACTTGGGTTTGAGAAGTTGGGCCAGGGTCCACCGGCCCTTCACGAGGGAAGTTTTGGCGGGTGGGAAGAGCTGCATCAAGGAAGCGGGCACCGCGAGGGGATCCTCCAGACTGCGGCGGAGCGCAGCCAGTGGATGTTCCAAAGCCGACGGGTCCAGGCCTGCCTGGAAAGCCGAATCCAGCGTGTGCATGCGCCATGTTTCCGAGCCCAGCACCCGTCGCATTTCAGGGTCGGCCTGTTCCCAGGCCGGCAGGGGAATACCCTCCTGGCCCACCAGCTTAGTCACGCGATTCCACCTTTCGGGCAGCGGTGCTGCGTCCTCCAGGTTGATCTGCAGGGCGAGGGGTTGCAGGCTCGAGCCCAGCACCTTGCCGAGGCTCTCCTGGAGCAGGAGTGCGGGATTGCCGCCGATCCTGAAGCGCCGCAGGTCCTCCTCCCAATGGAGCCGATAGGTGCCCAGCAGCGCAAAGGCCAGCAAGCTGACCGCCACGACGGGTTTCCAAGGGGAAAGGCGGCGGGGAGGCACAGGCTCTTGGACGGCAGGCGCGAAGGTGCCCCGGCCCCGGTCCAGGGCCAGCAGTAAAGGGGGTAGCAACAGGAAACTGGAAAGCAGGCAGGCCAGCAGGCCCAGGCCTGCGGTGACGCCTAGATCCCGGAAGCCGGGAAAGGGCGCCACGATGCCCGCCAGGAAGGCGAGGGAAGTGGCCAGGCAGCCCGCCACCACCCCGGGGCCCGTGCTCAGCAGGGCCGCCCGCAGCGCCAGGGGCTTGGCCCGGCCCGCGCGCCGCTCATCGCGATAGCGGCTGAAGAGCATTATCCCCACATCGTCCCCGATGCCCAGCAGCACCGCACCGAAGCCTGCGCTCATCATGTTCAGCTCGCCCAAAGCCCAGCCCACCAAACCCAGGGCCCACACCATGCCGACGAGCAAAGGCCCCACCACGAAGCCGAAACCCGAAAGCGTGCGGAACCCGATCCAATACACCAGGCCGATGAGGAAGAAGCTGAGGGACAGGCTCAACAGCACTTCCTTGGTAAGACGTTGGGATTCCCAGAAGGCCACCGCGTGGGCGCCGGTGACTTGCAGTGGGAACGAGCGGTCTCCATGGGGGGCGAGGGCGGATTCGACGGCAGCCATGGCGGTGAAATTCCGGGGGGCGGGCAATGCGCCCTGGGCGCCACCTCCGAGCCATTGGATGATGCGGGCGGTGGCCTTGGCGTCGGCGCTGGGGAAGTCCACCACCAGCGGCACCAGCACATAGCGACCATCCTTGGTTTCCAGGTAGCCGGTCCTCATGAGCAAGGGGAAATTCCGTCCGGCCGCGGTGGCCCGCAGCAGCGTCTCCTGGTCCGCGGGGATGAGATCGCGCAGGCCCAAGGGGTCGAGCTGGGCGAGGCGGGCCTGCATCGGGCTTGGCGAGGCCAGGGCCTTGGCGGTGGCCTGGAGCCGGCGCTTGACCTCGGCGGGGTCGCGCAGGGGCGCAAGGCGGCCGCCCAGGAGGGCAGGGGCCAGCGCATAGAACTGTTCCGTCACCAGGCGGCCCACCGCCGCATCCCCATCCACCAGGCTGCCGGCGGCCAGGAGGGGCGGCCATAGGGAGACGCCCTGAGGTCCTGTCACAGGCTGGGGCCCCGAGAGCCTGCCCGCGCCGTTCAGCCCATTCAAGGGCAGGGTGCCGCGATCCAGGATGCGTCCGACCAGGCTCTCGGCCCAGTCACCCCGGGCTGCCAGATTCGCCGCATCGCCCTCGGCCACCAGCCACAAGAGCTCCTGCTGGCCCACGCCGGCCTCGAGGCTGGCGCGCACCACCGGATGGTCCGTTGGCAGCAGGCTCATGAGATCCAACCGACGTTCCACCCGCAGCACGCCCCAGCCCAGCAGCGCGGTTACCAGCATCGAGCACGCCAGGATGCGCCGGGGATGCCGCAGCTGTAGCTTCAGCAGGGCCCGGAGCAGGCGGCTCAGCATGGACCGCTCACGCCCTTCCCAGCAGCCGGTCCAGGGTGGGGTGCAGCACCACACGCTGGCTCTGGCCCAGGCGCCGGAGCAGGCTCGGGTCGTTCAGGCGGCCGAAGGCGTAGGTCTCGTCGTTCTCGAGATTCTCGGCCCACCGGGAAGCGGTGATGATGGTCGGCCGCAGCGCCGAGTAGCGGAAGTCCAGTAACTGCGCCACGGCGCGGGCCACGCGGAGATCCGTGTCCAGCCGGTCGAGATCATCCAGCACGAGGCAGGGCGCGTCCAGCAGCGCGGCCATGCGATCCCGTTCCGAGCGGAAATCCTGGTTCTGGAAACTGCGCACGTCGTAATAGGTGTCCTTCAGTTCCTGACTGAAGGCCCGCACGGAAATGAAGCGGCCTCCGCGGCCCGTGCGCGCGCACCAGGCCTGCAGGGCCGCGGCCGCCAGGCTGGACCGGCCGCTACCCGTGGGGCCGTCGATCCACCACAGATCAGAAAGGGTGCGGTCCCGCTGCGCCCAGGCCTGGAGGGGCTGGAAGCCCCAGGGTTCCTGGGCCGGGCGGATGGTCTTCCAGGTGATGTCGGCGTTGAGTTCGGATTCATGGGGACCGCATTTGTGCAGGATGTGGTCCAGTTTTGAACGGATGTCCGGCACCAGCGATTCGCGGCCCACCGGATGGCCGAGCAGTTCCTGCGCCTTGGCCAGGCTCACGAGCACCGAGGCCCGAGGATAGCGGTCCTTCCACCATTCCCAGAAACTCTCGAAGCTGGCGCCCGAATAGCGTTCAGGGATGCCGAGCTCGCCACCTGGGGCTTCCGCCTCCGCGCAGCCGCAGGCCAGGGCGGGCTTCATCAGATCAACGTCGAGGATGAAGCCCTTGCCACCACAAAGCGGACATCCCGGCTCCGGCTTCAAGGCACCTCTCCCCGGAGGAAATCCCCCAGCACTTCACGGCGCCGCTCGCGGATCTTGTTGAAGGCGCGCTCTTCGATCTGACGCACGCGCTCCCGGGAGATGGGCGGGTCGAAACTGCGGCCGATCTGTTCCAGCGTCATGGGCTCGTGCGCGTTCAAGCCGAAGTGCAGGGAGAGGATGCGGCGCTCCTTTTCAGTGAGGCTGTCGAGGCACTTCTGCAACTGGTTGAGAAAGGCTTCGTGGTCCAGGGCCTGCATGGCGCTGGGCTGCACCTCCTGCTCCAGGCTGTCGCCCACGGTCAGGTCCGTGTCGCCCATGCCCTGCTCGGTGGAGATGGTGTTGGTGGTCTGCTGCAGCACCTGCAGCCGCGTGACTTCTTCCTGGGAGAATTTGCTGGCCTCGGCGATTTCAGCCACCGTGGGGGAACGGCCCAAGGCCTGGGAGAGTTTGCCGGTGTGCCGGTTGAGTTGCACCAGATGGCCCGCCACCTTCTGGGGCAGCCGGATCTTGGTGCCGTGTTCGGCCAGGGCGTGGAAGATGGCCTGGCGCACCCACCAGGAGGCGTAGGTGAGGAATTTATTCTCGCGCAAGGGGTCGAAGCGCTTGGCGGCTTCGATGAGTCCAAGGTTGCCTTCGCTGATGAGGTCCAGCAGATCCAGGCCCATGCCTTCGAATTTCCGCGCCTCTTTCACCACGAAGCGCAGGTTGCCTTCCACCAGTTTCCGAAGGCCATCGGCGTTGCGGTCGTCCTGCCACATATGCCCGTAGAACCGCTCCTCCTCGGCGGTGAGCAGCGGGAGGTGGCGGATCGAATCGAAGTATTTATCGAGCGCGCGCTCTTCGAGATGCCTAAGGGGCACAGGGATTCCTGACAGGAAGCTCCAGCATACAAGGGAGCGCCGGGGAATTCCGATCGGCGTTTTTTCGACATCCAGAAGGCACTGTCCCCACAGCCGTGGAATTCTCCTTTTCTCAGGGTGGTCGACCCCGAAGGATTGCGGTCGGACCTCACTCGTGTGATCAGGAACGCGTCAGTTCCGCTTCACGAGTCCCTTGTGGGCCAGTTTCACGAGGCCGGTGGAGGTGGCGGGAGTGCGTGATTCGCCTGGATCCATTCCCGCTGCGCGCATGCGCTGGCTCATGGCTTCCAGGGTGCGGTTCATCTCATCCTGCATCTGGTGGAGGCGCCCCCGCAGATCCAGCACGACCTCCACTCCCGCGAGGTTCACACCAAGGTCGCGCACCAGGCTCAGGATGAATTCCAGACGCTCCAGGTCCTCGTCGCTGTAGAGGCGGGTCTTCCCTTCGGTGCGGCTGGGCCGCAGCAGACCTTCGCGCTCGTAGAGCCTCAGGGTTTGCGGGTGGATGTTGTAGCGGGTGGCCACCACGCCGATCATGTACACGCCCTGTTTCGGATCGCGGCGCATCAGTTTCTCCAGGCCTTTGCGCGGATGGCGCCGTCGTTGATTTCGCCCAGCTCCCGCAGCAGCTCCTTGCTGCGTTCGTCCTGGATCTCAGGCGTGATCACCAGGATCTCCGCGAAGAGATCGCCGCGCTGGTCGCTTTTCGGAATGGGCATGCCCCGTCCTTTGAGCCGCAGCTTGGCGCCGCTTTGGGTGCCGGGCGGCACCTTGATGGTGGCGTTGGATTCCGGCGTCGGGACCTCCACCTTGGCCCCCAGCGCGGCTTCAGAGAAGCTGATGGGCAGCCGCACATAAAGGTTGGGGCCGCGGCGTTCGAACCGCGGGTCGGAATCCACCTGCACTTCCAGGTAGAAGTCGCCAGGCCCTCCGCCCCGGCGGCCCGCTTCGCCCTTGCCGCCCACCCGCAGTTTGGTGCCGTCCTCGACGCCAGGCGGGATCGCCACGGTGATGGACTCATTTTTTGGGTTCCGGCCGCGACCTTCACAGGCCGGGCAGGCGGGCGCCTTTTTGCCTGAGCCGCCGCAGTCCGGGCAGGGCTGGCGGGTTTTGAAAAATCCCGACCCCTGTTCGAACTGCCCGCGCCCGCTGCAGGTGGGACAGGTGGCCTTCGCGCCGATGCCCTCTCCACTCCCATGGCAGGTTTTGCACGTCTCGGTACGATGGAGGTTCAACGCGACCTTGCTGCCGGCGAAAGCATCCTTGAAGGGGATCCGGACCGTGTGATTGAGGCTCTCCCCTTTTACCGGGCCCGGTCGGTGCCGCTCACCGCCGGTGAAGAATTCGCCAAACATGCTGCCAAAATCAAAACCCTGGCCAGCCCCGCCGGGCCCAGGGTGCATCCCGGCCTGGGCCCCGCTGGGATCTCCGTACTGATCGTAATTGCGGCGTTTTTCTGGATCCGCCAGCACATCATGGGCCGCGGTGATCTCCTTGAACTTTCCTTCGGAGGCCGTATTGCCGGGGTTCAGGTCCGGGTGATGTTTCCGCGCTAGCTTGCGGTAGGCCTTCTTGATCTCCTCGTCGGAGGCGTTCTTGGAAACCCCAAGCACCGCATAGAAATCAGGATGGGCCATGGCTTCACGCTAGCATGATTTGCGCGTCCAACACTCAGGTTTTGGGCAGACAGAAAAAGAGGCCAGGGGTGGCCTGGCCTCTCCTGTTTGAATGACGTCAGTTGACGACTTCGGCGTCCATCACGTTGTCGTCTTTCTTGGGCTCTTCAGCGGCCGGGGGTGCCCCTGGGGCGGTCGCGCCCGCCTGGTAGAGGTGCTCGGCCATCTTGTGGGATTTGGCGTTGAGGTCGTCCAGCGCCTTCTTGATGCGAGCTTCGTCCAGGCTGCTGAGGGCGGCCTTGGCTTCGATGACGGCCTCCTCGATCTCCTTTTTATCGGGTTCCGGCAGTTTGTCACCGCTCTCCTTGAGGAGCTTTTCCACCTGGTAGACCGTCTGGTCGAGGGTGTTCTTGTCCTCGAGGAGCTTTTTGCGCTGCTCGTCTTCGGTCTTGTGGGCCTCGGCCTCCTTGACCATGGTTTCGATGTCGTCCTTCGAGAGGCCAGTGCTGCCCGTGAGGGTGATGCTGGCGTCCTTGCCGGTAGCCTTGTCCTTGGCGGTGACATGCACGATGCCATTGGCGTCAATGTCGAAGACCACTTCGATTTGAGGCATTCCGCGGGGAGCCGGAGGCAGGCCACCCAAGTGGAAATGCCCTAGTAGTTTATTGCCTTCAACCAGGGGGCGCTCCCCTTGGAAGACTTCAATATCGACGCCGGGCTGGTTGTCCACGGCGGTGGTATAGATTTCGGATTTCTTGGTGGGGATGGTGGTGTTGCGCTGGATGATGACGCTCATCTGCCCGCCGTTGGCGTTGATGCCGAGGGAGAGTGGCGTCACGTCGAGCAGCAGCACACCCTTGACGTCGCCCGCCAGCACGCCGCCCTGGACGGCCGCGCCCATGGCGACGACTTCATCGGGGTTCACGCTCTTGTTGGGCTCCTTGCCGAAGATGGCCTTCACCAGTTCCTGGACCTTGGGGGAGCGGGTGGAGCCACCCACCAGGATCACTTCATCGATCTCGTGGTGGCTAAGCTTGGCGTCCTTGATGGCGTTTTCGCAGGGGGTGCGGAGCCGCTGGAGGATCGGTTCGATCATGGCTTCGAAGCGGGCCCGGGTGAGGGTCTGGGTCACGTGCTTCGGGCCGGAGGCGTCGGCGGTGATGTAGGGCAGGGAAATGTCGGTCTGGGTGGTGCTCGACAGTTCCACCTTGGCCTTCTCGGCGGCTTCTTTCAGCCGCTGCATGGCATCGGGCTGCTTGCGGAGATCGATTCCTTCGGCCTTCTGGAATTCCTCGATGAGCCAGTCGATGATGACCTGGTCGACGTTGTCGCCGCCCAGGTGCGTGTCGCCGTTGGTGGACTTCACTTCCACCACGCCTTCGCTGACCTCGAGGATGGAGATGTCGAAGGTCCCGCCGCCGAAGTCGAAGACGGCGATGGTGCCGTCCTTCTTCTTGTCCATGCCGTAGGCCAGGGCCGCGGCGGTGGGTTCGTTGATGATGCGCATGACCTCGAGGCCGGCGATGGCGCCGGCGTCCTTGGTGGCCTGGCGCTGGGCGTCGTTGAAATAGGCCGGAACGGTGATGACGGCCTGGCTGACTTTTTCGCCCAGGTAGGCCTCGGCGCTCTCCTTCATTTTTCCAAGGATGACGGCGCTGATTTCCTCCGGGCTCAGGTGCTTGCCCAGAATGTTGACCGCGCAGCCCCCCTTTTCGGAACGTTCCACTTCGTAAGGCACGAGTTTCTGTTCGGTGTTGGCGTCCGCGAAAGGCAGACCCATGAACCGCTTGATGGAATAGACAGTGTTCTTCGGCTGGGCGACGGCCTGCCGCTTCGCGGAGGCACCCACCAGACGTTCGCTGGTCTTGGGGTTGAAGCCCACGATGCTGGGGGTGGTCTGGGAGCCTTCGGCGTTGGGGATGACCTTGGGCACTCCGCCCTCCATGACCGCCACGCAGCTGTTGGTGGTGCCCAGGTCGATGCCAATGATTTTTGCCATGTCAGTTCTCCTTCGGTGGTCGGGTCGGGGAGTGGAAACTTCCAAGGTCTCAGTGTATGGAGTAGATACTCGGTGTCAACAAAATCTTCATAAAATATTGCATATTTTTTGAATCGTTTTTCATCGAATTATATTCTGGCCTGCTCCAGGCCTAGTCTACACTGGGTTCCATGACTGCCCCCCGCCCCTGTCCTGTCTGCCGGACCCCCACCGCATGGGAGGGCAATCCTTGGAAGCCCTTCTGCTCCGAGCGTTGCCAGACACGGGATCTGGCGGCCTGGAGCACCGAAAGCTACCGGGTGCCTGCCCAACCTGAGGAGGGGATGGGCGAAGGCTGGAATTCCGAAGATGGAATGGAATTCTGAGTCTATGAGTCCATGAGCGATCGCTCCTTTTTCGAAAAGCTCCACCTCCGGCTCGACGCGGAGGAGGGCCTGACCTTGGGCATCTTCGTGGAGGAGGCCGGGGATCAGACCTTCGGTCTGATGGTGCTGCTCCTCTCCTTGCCAAGCCTGATCCCCGGCTTGAACGTGCCCATGGCGCTGCTGGGAGGGTTGGCGACCATCGGCCTCGGGTTGCAGATGGCCGTGGGATCCGGGAAGCCGGCCCTCCCGGCCCGCCTCAAACGCCAACGCATCCACAAAGGCAAGATCAAGGAGGCCCTGGCCACGTTCGAGCGCCAACTGGACCGGCTGCCCAGCGGCCCGCGACGCCCCTTGCCGCGGCGATGGATGGGACTTTGGGTGGCCTGGACAGCTTTCTTATTGTTCATCCCAGTGCTGCTGCCTTTCGGGAACATCTTTCCGGCGGCCGTGCTCTGCCTGCTGGGAGCGGCCCTAATGGAAGAACGGCCCCTCTGGGGGTGGCTCGGCATCGCGGGGAGCCTGGGCGTCACGGTGTATTTCAGTTTTTCGTTCGACCTCATCCTGAAGAGCCTGCATCGGCTCCTACACTACCTCCATGCGCTTTGATGCCCTGACCCTCCTTCCCGCCTATTTCGAGGCGGCCCGCCTGGGGGTCACGGGCCGGGCCTTCCGGGAACTGGGTCACACCCTTACGACCCACGACTACCGTCCCTTTGCGGGCAACGCCTTCGGCCACGTGGATGACACCCCCTTTGGCGGCGGGCCAGGCATGATACTGCGCCCTGAAGTGCTGCGGGATACCCTCGCCGCCGTACCCCGGCAGGGGGCAGCCCGGGTCATCCACTTCAGCCCTGCCGCACCCCCCTTGGACCACGCGAAAGTGCTGGAGCTGGCCCGTTTTGATCAATTGATTCTCGTGTGCACCCGATTTGAAGGTTTGGATCAGCGCGCCGTGGACCTCTTCGTGGATGAAGAGTTGCAGGTGGGCGAGGCGGTCCTCAGCGGGGGGGAATTGCCGGCCCTGGTCCTCATCGACGCTGTCTGCCGCTGGCTGCCGGGCGTGCTCGGGAACGCCGGGTCCGCCGCCGAGGACAGTTTCGCCAGTGGTCTGCTGGACCATCCCCATTTCACCCGGCCGGCGGTCTTCGCAGGACACGAAGTGCCGGCGGTTCTCCAGGGCGGGAACCACGAGGCCATCCGGCTCTGGCGCCTAAGGGAGGCCATGGCCCGCACCAAGGCCCTGCGGCCGGACCTGTGGGAGTCCTTCCTCAAGGGCCCGCTGGCAGTCCTGGACCGCCCTGGGCAGTGGTGCGCTTGGCAAGTGGAGCATCCGGAGGCCTGGGACCAGCCCAAACCTAAGGGATGGAAGGGAATTCCGGGGATTTAAGCTTTCATTCCCTTGCGGGTTCGCTAGACTGGATGACTCCGCACTGCGGAACTTTCGTGTGCCATGTCCGCTGCTTCCTGAATGGAACTGGACCGCTGGACCTCCAAGGAGCAGGTATGAACATCATCGACAAACTCGAAGCGGGCCTTGTTCGCAAGGATCTCCCGAAGATCACCCCCGGCGACACCGTGAAGGTGCACGTGAAGGTCAAGGAAGGCGAGAAAGAGCGCATCCAGATCTTCCAGGGCGTGGTCATCGGCATCAAGGGCGGCGGCATGCGCACCAGCTTCACGGTGCGCAAGATCTCCAGCGGCGTGGGCGTGGAGCGCGTGTTCCCACTGAACAGCCCTACCGTCGACAAGCTCGAAATCGTCCGCAGCGGCAAGGTCCGCCGCGCGAAACTCTACTTCCTGCGGGCCAAGCTCGGCAAGGCCGGCCGCCTCAAGGAACGTTCCCACCAGGCCGCCAAGTAACTGGTCGTGAAATTTGCCAACGCCCCGCTCCTGCGGGGCGTTTTCATTTGAACAAATCGGGATTTGCGGCCATTCCTTAAAGTAAGAATCCGCGCTCGTGCGGCCACCTATTTGGAGATTCCATGAAGCCTGTTTCCAGTCTGACCTTGGGCGCCCTGTTGGCCCTAGCCGCCTCCCTGACTCCGCTCGGCGCGCAGGATGTGCGCTTCGGGCTCCAACTCCACGGCAATCTCCCCATGGGTGACTTGAAGGTAGCCACCGATAGCAAGCCCGGCATCGGCGGCGGCGCGCACATGACCATCGACCTGGGTGATGGCCACATGCTGCGGCCGCGCCTCGACTATGTGGTCTATCCCGAAAACAGCTCCTTTGCGGACCTCTCCCTTGGGGCCTCGGCCACCGGCAAGAACAAGGTCAGCGATGCCTCCCTGGGCATGGACTACGTTTATGATTTCGGTGGCAAAGAGGGGGGCTTCTACCTGACGGCGGGCCTCGCTTGGCACCGCTGGAAGGCAGAGTACGACTATTCCGTGAAGGTCGGCGCGGTCACCCTCAGCGGCACTTCCAACAGCACCAGCAGCAAAGTGGGTTTCGCGGCGGGCGCGGGGTTCAACTTCAATCCGAGTTTCGGTGTCGAGGCCCGCTACGTGGCCACTAAATTCGCCCAAGGGAATGAGGACCGGACCGCGGGATCGATCCAGCTGGCCGCACTGTACCGGTTCTGACGAATCACTCAAGCCTATGAGCAGGGCCCCGAATGGGGCCCTGCTCATAGGCCGTATTCCTTCCAGCGGGCCTCGAGCTGCGCCAGCAGAGCCTTCGGGAATACCAGATCCCTCGGCCATTCCCGTTTGAAGCCATCGAAGGATTTATTCTTGCGCGTGGCATCGATGCCCACTTTGCTGCCGAAGGCGAAGCGATCCGAGGAATGGTCCAGGACGTCCAGGGGGCCTTCGGTGAAGAGAAGGTCCCGGCGGGGATCCACATTGCTCGTGATGCGGAACAGGACCTCGTTCATGTCGTGGGGGTCGATATCCTCGTCCACCACCACCACGCACTTGCTGAACATGATCTGGCCGGTGCCCCAGATCGCGCTCATCACCTTTTGCGCGTGGCCGGGGTATTCCTTTTTGAGGCTTACGATCACTAGGTTGTGGAAGCCACCGGCGGCGGGCAGGTGCATGTCCCGGATCTCCGGCAGCACCATCCGCAGCAGCGGCAGGAAGATGCGCTCGGTCGCCAGGCCCAGGTAGGCGTCCTCCTGGGGCGGTCGACCGACGATGGTCGCGGGATACACCGCGTCCCTCCGCATGGTGATGGCTTCCACGTGGAGCACCGGGTAGTCGTCCGCCAGGGAGTAGTAGCCGGTGTGGTCGCCGAAGGGGCCTTCGCGCCGCAACTCACGGGGGTTTACATAACCTTCGATGACAATTTCAGAATCTTCTGGAACCTCCAGCTCGTTGGAGATGCACTTCACCATCTCGATGCCGCTGCCGCGCAGGAACCCCGCGAACATCAGCTCTGAAACGAATGGCGGCAGGGGCGCCGTGGCGCAGTAGGTGAGGTTGGGATCGCCCCCGAAGCTTACGGCCACGGGCATTTTTTCGTCCTCACCGTAGCCGTGGCGGTTGCGCGCCCCGTCGTGGTGGAGTTGGGTGTGGAAACCAAGAGTGCGGTCGTCGAAGACCTGGAGACGGTATAGGCCCACGTTGCGGTGGCCAGTCTCTTTGTTGCGGGTATGGCTCAAGCCGAAGGTGATGAAGGGGCCGCCGTCCTCGGGCCAGGTGGTGAGCACTGGAAGTTTTGAAAGGCGGACGTCATCGCCCCGGAGGATGATCTCCTGGCAGCTGGCCTTGCGCACGGTCTTGGGCATCCAGTTGCCCACTTCGGCGAGCATGGGCAGCTTGGCCAGCTTGTCGAAAAAGCCTAGGCCCGGCTTGGGCATGGCCTCCAGGATGAGCTTTTCGATGCGGTCCGCGATGGCATCGAGGCCGCGGACTTCCCGTTCGACTCCCAGGGCCATGGCCATCCGCTTAGCAGACCCATACACATTCATCGCCACGGGCATGGTCTGGCCCTTGGGCCGCTCGAAGAGCAAGGCTTTGCCGCCCCCGGGCTGCTTCGATACCCGGTCAGCGATGGCGCCCATTTCGAGGTAGGGGTCCACTTCAGCGGATATCCGCAGGAGCTCCCCGGCGGCCTCAAGCTGGTGGAGGAAGGTCTGAAAATCACGGCTCATGGTTCCATCATCCCATCCTCCAAACTCCCCGGGTTCGCCCGATGCGGCCACGAAGGTTCAATTCTGGAAAAAATCCTTGAGTCCCAAGGGCTTCCTTGGCATTCTTAATGACCTGCTTGGTACCGGGCCTTCAAGTGCTTCCTGTGGAACGCCGCCCTCATGCCAGTCTAAATTTCGAGGTTTTCATGTACGCAGTCATCCAGACCGGTGGCAAGCAGTACCGCGTAACCGAGGGCGATGTCCTCCGCGTGGAGTTGCTGGAGAAAGAGCCCAAGCAGGCCGTCAGTTTCGACAAGGTGCTGCTCGTGGAGAATGGCGATGCCATCACCGTGGGCCAGCCCATCGTGGCGGGCGCCACCGTCGAGGCCGAGGTCATCCGCCATGACCGCGCCAAGAAGGTGATCATCTTCAAGAAGAAGCGCACCACTACCTATCAGCGCACCCAGGGCCATCGCCAGGGCTTCACGGAAGTCCGCATCAAGAGCATCACGGCCTAGGCTTTTGTACGCTCGACCTTTGACTCTCGACTCAGGACCCAAAGCATCCACGAGGTATTCCCATGGCACATAAAAAAGGCGTCGGCTCTTCCCGTAACGGCCGCGATTCCCATTCCCAGCGTCTCGGCACCAAACTCTTCGGCGGCCAGCTCGCCAAGGCCGGCGCGATCATCGTCCGCCAGCGCGGCACTCAGTTCCACCCCGGCAAGGGCGTGGGCATCGGCGTGGACCACACGATCTTCGCCACGATTGAAGGCAAAGTCCGCTTCCAGGACCGAGGCCAGCACGGCCGCTTCATCCACGTGGATCCCCTCGAGGCCTGAATCGCACACCGCATTTCCGGGCGCGCGATCTCAGTGATCGCGCGTTTTTTTTAGGTTTGGCCCCATGTTCCTAGACAATGTCCAACTCGAGATTGAAGCCGGCCACGGCGGCGCGGGGTCCACCCATTTCCGCCGGGAGAAATTCGCCGAGAAGGGCGGCCCCGATGGCGGCGACGGCGGCGACGGCGGGTCAGTTTACGTGGTGGCCAACGCGGCGCTGAACACCCTGAACATCTACCGCAGCGTCCGTCAATTCGCGGCCGAACGCGGCGCCAGCGGCGAAGGCGGACGGCGCCAGGGCAGGGACGGCGTAGACGTGGTCCTGGAAGTGCCTTTGGGTACAGTCGTGCGCGATGCGGCCAGTGGCGAGATGCTGGTGGAATTGCTGGACCCGATCCAGAAGGTCTGCGTGGCCCGGGGCGGCCGGGGCGGCCAGGGCAACAACCACTTCAAGAGCAGCACCAACCGCGTGCCCATGTACCACCAGCCCGGCGAAGAAGGCGAGGTCCGCACCCTGGACCTGGAGCTTAAGATGATCGCCGATGTGGGGCTGGTGGGCTTCCCCAACGCGGGCAAGAGCACCCTCGTCAGCCGCATCAGCGCCGCCCGGCCCAAGATCGCCAACTATCCTTTCACCACGCTGGAACCCCAGCTGGGAGTGGTGGCCGTGGACGAACTGGTGAGTTTCGTCATCGCCGATATTCCGGGTCTCATCGAAGGCGCAGCGGGGGGTGCGGGCCTGGGCATCCAGTTCCTGCGCCATGTGGAGCGCACGCGGATGCTGCTGCACCTGGTGGACCTCGCCGATCCCATGACTGAACCCGAGGAGGCCATCCGGGTCATCGAAGGCGAACTGAAGGCCTTCTCCGAGGTGCTTTTCGGCAAGCCCAGATGGCTGGTGGGCACCAAACTGGACGCGCTGCAGGACGATGAGCGACTCCAGAAATTCGAGGCGCTGTGCCGGGCCCGGGGCCAGGAACCGATCCTCATCTCGGGGGTCACCGGAGAAGGACTCCGGCCCCTGGTTTTCAAGCTGGGTGCGGCCCTGGCTGAGCTCACGAAGGCCTGATGCGCGGCGGATTGCATGGGCGGAGGGTTCCCATCTCCACGATCGAAGCCGGCCGGCTTCGGAAGTGGAAGGGCAGTCCTGTGGACAGTTCGATCGCTGGGATGAAGGTCGGATGAGGCGCGTCGGATTGCTTGGCGGAGCCTTCAACCCCCCCCACCTGGGCCACCTCAAACTCGCGGAACTGGCGCTGGCCCACTTGGAACTGGACGAGTTGTGCTTGGTGCCGACGGCCCTCTCGCCGCATAAACCCTCGGGCCCCGGGGCGGGGGCCTTGCCTAGGCTGCATTTATTGGAGGCCGCGCTGCGAGGATTTCCCGGCCCTGTGAAGATCGAACTGGCCGAGCTGCAAAGAGGTGGCACCAGCTACACCGCGGAAACCTTGGAAACCCTTGTCCAACGGGAACCCTCGTGTCATTGGATTCTGGTGCTGGGCAGCGATCAGGTGGCGGGCTTCCCCTCCTGGCATCGGTGGGACCGGGTGCTCGAATTGGCATCCTTGGCCGTGGCCCCCCGGCCAGGTGTTGACCTCACCCTGTCGGAATCGCTGAAGGCGCGGGAGAGAGCCCGCTGGTCCGGCGCCCCTGGGGAAATCGTGCGATTGCCTGGCACCGAACTTCCCTATGCCTCCTCGCTGATCCGGCAGCGTCTGGAGCGTGGCACCGCCGCAGACGGCCTCTCTCCGCAAGTAATGGCTGCGATCAGAGCCGAAAACCTTTACCTTAGTTAGCGTTTGGAGTTTGCATGGCATTGTCAGAACGCCTGTCGGCGGTAGTGGAAGCAGCCCGCTCCAAGAAGGCCTTCAATATCCGGCTTCTTGATGTTTCAGGCCTCGCGAGTTTTACGGATACCTTCGCATTCATGAGCGGCGGCAGCGACCGGCAGAACCGTGCCATCGCCGACGAGGTGGTGACGCGATTGCGCGCTGACGGGACCCGCGTCTCCTCCAGGGAAGGCGAGCAGCTGGGGAATTGGATCCTGCTGGATTTCGGCGATTTCATCATCCATGTGATGGACGAGGAAACCCGCCGCCACTACAACCTCGAAGAACTCTGGAAGGAGGGCCGCGAATTGGAACTGCCCGCGGAGCCTTCTCCGGCCCTCTGATCGAATCCTGGAGCTCTCCATGACCGACGTGCACAACCACAACCCCTTCGAGGCCATGCAGGCCCGCCTCCGCGCTGCGGCCCAGCTCTACGGCCTGGACGACACGCTGTTCAAGGTGTTCATGGCCCCCACCCGGTCCATGATCGTGAGCCTACCGGTCTGCATGGACGACGGCCGCTGGGAGGTCTTCACCGGCTACCGCGTCCAGCACAACATCGCCCGGGGCCCCGCGAAGGGCGGCATCCGCTACGACATGAACGTGAACCTGGATGAAGTGAAGGCGCTTTCGGCCTGGATGACCTGGAAGTGCGCGGTGGTGGACGTGCCCTTCGGCGGCGGCAAGGGCGGCATCATCTGCGACCCGAAAAAGATGAGCAAGGCCGAGCTGGAGCGGCTGACCCGCCGCTACATCGCGGAGATCATGGACGTCATCGGCCCTGACCGCGACGTGCCCGCGCCGGACATGGGCACCGACGCCCAGACCATGGCCTGGGTGCTGGATACCTACTCCATGCACGTGCGCCACACCGAAAATGCGGTGGTGACCGGCAAACCCGTGGGCCTGGGGGGCTCCCTGGGCCGCAACGAGGCCACCGGCCGCGGCGTGCTCATCGTGGCGCGGGAGGCCATGCAGCGCCTGGGCAAGCCCCTGGCTGGGGCCACCGTGGCCGTCCAGGGTTTTGGCAACGTAGGCTCCCAGAGCGCACGACTGCTGCACGAGGCCGGCGCCCGCATCATCGCCGTGAGTGACATCAACGGCGCCATCAAGAACGACCGGGGCCTGGACATCCATGCGCTCATGAAGCACGTGGCCGAAACCAAGAGCGTGACAGGTTTCAAGGGCGGCGAAGCCTTCGACCCCCAGGACCTGCTCACCATGGCCGTGGACATCCTGGTGCCCGCCGCCATGGAGAACCAGATCACCGAACTGAACGCCGCGAAGATCCGCGCCAAGGTGGTCGTCGAGGGCGCCAATGGTCCCACCACTCCCGAAGCGGACCCGATCCTGCTCGAGAACGGCGTCCTGGTGGTGCCGGACATCCTCGCCAACGCGGGCGGCGTGACGGTCTCCTACTTCGAGTGGGTGCAGAACCGACTGGGCTTCTACTGGCGCGAGCGGGAAGTGAATGAACGCCTGGTGGAGTATATGACCCATGCCTTCCATGCGGTGTTCGCCGCCACCGACAAATACAAGACCAACCCGCGCCTCGGCGCCTACATCCTGGCGCTGGACCGCGTGAGCCAGGCCATGCACTACCGGGGTTTCTACGCCTAGCCTCCCGAAGGCCTCGCGCCTGAGGCCGCTGCTGCTTGCAGCGGCCTCGACGCTTGCGGCCCAATCGCCCATCGGCACCCTGATTTCCGAACAGTCGCGGGCGACCTTCGATGTGCAAGGGGCCGGGGCCCGGGCCATGGGCTTGGGCGGCGCCTTCATCGCCGTGGCCGATGATGCCACCGCGGTCTCGTTCAATCCGGCGGGACTGGCGCAACTACTGAAACCCGAAGTGAGCTTCGTGGGCCGCGGACTCTCCAAGCGCTTGTCCTTCCAGGATTTCGAGACCACCAGCAAGGGGCGGCAGCTGGCGGTGAGCGACTCGCTCAACAGCCAGACCCGCTTCGATCCGCTCTTCCTTTCGGGCACCATCCCGATCCGCATCAAGGGGCACAGCCTGGTGTTGCAGCTTGCGGCTCAACGGCAGTTTGCCCTGGCGGAAGCCAGCGCCCGGGACCTGACGGAAAGCGATACGAACGGGGGCGCTCCGGCCCTGCTCAAGCAACGTATCGACCAGAGCGGGCAGATCGACGTCTACTCCTTTTCCATGGCCTACGAAGTGTCCGCGCGCATCCTGGTGGGTGCCAGCTACAACCAATGGCGCGGCCGCTGGGATCTGAATTCGAACAGTTCCAAAACGTTGGGCACCGCCACCACCTTTGTGAATTACGGCCAAACCAACACCCTGGACGGCCAGAACTTCAACCTGGGCCTGATCTGGCGCTGGCCCACCTGGAGCTTCGGGCTGGTGAGGCGCACACCCTTCCATGCGGACTACGCTTTCGGCAGCACGGTCGATACCAATGCCACCGGTGCGACCTTCAAAGGCAGCCCACACGCCAACTATGGGCTCCACTGGCCCGCCAGCACTGGCTTCGGATACGCCTGGCGCCCCAGGGAGAGGTGGCTCGTGACCGCGGACCTGCAGCACACGCTCTGGTCCGACGCCCGCTACATGACCCCGGTGGCAGCCCTGAACAACCTGAGTTTTTTCGACCTGGACCGGGCCAACCGCACTCCCAATGTCACGTCTTTCCACATGGGAACCGAGTACCTGCTGTTGACCAAAGGTGGCAGTGTGGTGCCCTTGCGTTTCGGGCTTTCACGGGAACCTCAGCCCGTGGTGGATCGCGTGACCGGAGATCAGCGGGTGATCTTGAACCTGGCGGTGGGCACCGGCATCAAGCGGGGCAATACCACGCTGGACATCGCCTACCGCTACGGCTGGGACCGGCGGGATGCCTCCCAGTTCCTGGATGTGGACCAGCTCCTGCGGGCCTCTACGGTCCGCTCCCGGGGCCGCGAGCGGCTGGACCTGCACCGCCTCGACATCTCCTTCATCTACCAGTTCGAACGGCAGCCCCTGGAACGCTGGCTGCGCTACCTCTTCATCGGGGATTGAGCGTGCTGCGGCACTGCGGACGCTGGGGCTTTCCGTTGGCCGGAGTGCTGACCTTGGCAGGGTCTGGTCCACCCGCTCCGGCTCAAACCCAAGCCACGTTCTATTCGGCCTTCGAAGATGGCTTGGATGCGGAGCGGCAGGGGCATTGGCGAACCGCGCTGGGCGCCTTCCAGCGGGCCGTGGAACTGCATCCTGCGCCGGCGGTGGCGGTCTTCACCTATGGCAACAACCGCCTCCATGCCTACTATCCCTACGCCCATCTGGCCCGTTGCGAGGTGGAACTGGGGGACTTGAAATCCGCCGCCGCCCGCCTTAGGGAATCTGAGGCCAAAGGCGAACCGGCAGCGCTGCGCGACCCCATCACCAGGCGGCTGAAGGAGGCCGAACCCAACCTCCTTGCGCCGAAGGAACCAGAACCGGAATCCAAGTCCGTGCCGAAGAGTTCACCGGTGGCGGAGGCCCCCCCGGAGATCACGCTGCCCACACCCGTTCGGCGCGAGCCATTGCAGACTCCGCCGGTTCTCCCGCCGGTACGCCTGCCTGTGGAGAAGCTGGTTCAGCCGCCGTCAGCTTCCAGTGCGCCACAGCGGCTTGTCCCGGCCCCCACCGAGCCTGCCGCCAAGTCGCCCATTCCACAACCGGGCCCTGCTGCGCCGAAGCCATTGTCCAATTGGCTCTGGATCCTACCGCCTTTCTTGCTGCTCGGCGGGGCCGCGGGCGGATTCTTCCTGCGCCGCCGCCACCGTGATGGTGACCCCACCGATACTCAGCCCTTCGCCATCCATCCTGCCACCCTAGGGCCCTACCGCGTCGAACGACTGCTGGGGCGGGGCGGGTTCGCCAACACCTACCTCGCCGTTCATTCGAAGACCGGGGAGGCCGTGGCCCTCAAAGTGCTCCACACCCATCGCTGGGACGATGAGGAGATGCTGGCGAGGTTCCGTCAGGAGGCCAAGGTGGGCGCGATGCTGCAGCACCCCAACATCGTTCCGATCCTGGATGCCTATCCGGGTGGCGAGAGCCGCTCTGACCCGCCGTGGATCGCCATGACCTATGTGGAAGGCGAGACCCTGGCCGCGCACCTGAATACCAGCGGCGCTTTGCGGATCGAGGAGTGCCTGAGCATCGCGCTAGACCTGGCGGAGGCCCTGGCCCATGCGCACACTTTCGGAGTGGTGCACCGCGACCTCAAACCCGCCAACGTGATGTTGAAGCAGGGTTGCGCCCTGGTGATGGATCTGGGCATCGCGCGGGTGCTGGATTCCGCAACCGTGACCAGCACCTATTCCTTTCTGGGCACACCCGCCTATGCGGCCCCTGAAGCGCAGAAGCGCACCCACGTTGGACCTGCGGCAGACCGCTACGCCCTCGGCATCATCCTCTTCGAAATGCTCACGGGCGCACCGCCCTTCACGGGTGAAACCCCTTTCGATGTGCTGGACCGCCACCGCGCGCATCCCCTGCCAGAGCTCCGCTTCCTGCGAAAGGACGCCCCGCCGGGCCTGGTCCGGCTGGTGGAACGGCTGGCCCAGAAGGATCCCGACCTCCGGCCCGAAGACCTCGAGGTGGTCAAGCTTTTGAAAGCACTGCTGCAGCCCGGTTGACCAGCACCAAGGGAACGCGGCTGCGCATTTTGGGTCGGCGCGAGGCCTCCGTGGGCAACTCCGCTTCCGGCTCTACGAGCCCCGGGTGCTGGTCGCACCAGAGCGCGTCCGCAAGCACCACCACAGGCTCTGCGCTCGCCAGGGCCGTGCGGAGTTCGGCTTCGGTCTTGAGGGAAGGCACCGAGTGCAGGAAAGCGAGGCTCGAAAAGCCCAGCTGGGTCTCGGTGAGGTGGGCCTCCAGCACGCGGGCGCCCTTATGTTCGAGGTCCAGTGCGAGGTTGTACGGTGTGCGGAGCGGCAGCTCGTCGGCCTTGTCCCGCAGCGGCACGCCAACCAGGAGGAAAAGCAGCAGGACTCCGGTCCACTGGGCCATGATCCAGTCCAGGGCTGCGTGGAAACGTCGCTGCCAGAGCAGGCGGAGAGCCAGGGCCGAAAGGGTGGTGGCGATGAGGGAGGCCACCAGCGGGAAGATCCATTGCGGCCCGGCCAGGGGCAGCACGAACCAAGGGAAACCGATGCCGAGGAGGCCCACCGCCATCACCGAAAACCCGATGACCCAGGTGAGCCCGCGCTCAATGCGCGCCTTGGCTTTTGGAACCTGGAGATCCAGCCAGAGCGCGGCCTGCAGCAGGGTGATGGGGAGCACCGGCAGCAGGTAGACTCCACGCTTCGCATCGGACAGCGATAGCAGCAGCAGATCCGCGGCGAAGGCCAGCGGCAGGAAGAGGCTCCGCATGGACAGGGGGTGGCGCCGCCGCTTCGGGAAGGCGGACCAGAGCCCCGCCCCCCACATGGCCACCCAGGGCAGGGCGCTGCTGGGAGCATGGGAGAAGTAGAATGAGAAGGGATTGCTGTGTTCGTTCAAACGGCCGGTGGCCGGCACCAGCTCGGGATCTTCCAGGAAGCGGCCCAGGGTGTTGCGCAGGATGACCTCGGCCATGAAGCTGCCGCCCCCTCGCTGGTAGAGCAGGACCAGCCAGTAGAGCGGCACCGCGAGACCTAGGGCCATGCCCCAGTTGGGGCGGAAGAGGGCGGCGGCCACGGTGCGGTCCCGCTTCAGCAATAGGGAAAGGCCCATGGGCAGCAGGATCAGCACAGGTCCGATGAAGCTTTTGGCCATGAAGGAACAGCCCACCGCCACCCAGAACAGTGGCGCCCATCGGCGTCGGTAATGGGGCTCCACCCACACCAGGAAACCCAAACCCAGGCCGAAGCTCACGGCGGCGGTGAGCCCCATGTCCACCACCGCCGAGTGGCCGGTGCGGAAGAACAGTTCCGAGGTGCCCACCATGAAACCGGCCCAGCCCCCGGCGCGCGCGCTGCTCAGGCGCCAGCCCAGGAAGCTCATCCAGGCGATGGTGGCGATGGCGGTGAGCGCCGCCGGCAGGCGCAGCCAGAACACGTCGTAGCTGCCGGACAGGCGGCAGGCCAGGGCCCCCAGGGCGTAGTAGAGCGGCGGTTTTTCCAGGTAGGGATGGCCGTTCAAAGTAGGTACCACCCAGTCGCCGCTGGAGGCCATTTCCCGGATGATGCCGCCCACGTAGGGTTCATGGAAGCCCCAGAGGCCGTGGTTCCCGAGTCCCACCAGAAACAGCAGTGTCGTCGCCGAGAGCGTCCAGGCCAGAGTCTGCCATCCGGCGATGCGCATTCCGGAGACCTTGATGGTCTCGGCGGCGCGCAGGCGCGAGGTGTCGATGGGGGGGGTGGTGCTTTTCATGGTCGGGGGCCCGACCTCAGTTTAGAACACCCGCAGCAGCGCAATGAATCCGTTCACGGTCTTCACGCCCGCGATGTCGCTCTGCAAGCCGATACCGAGATTCAGGCGCACGGCGGTGAACCAGCCGAAACCGGGCAGATCCCCGGCGATGCCGAGGCCCGACAGGCCGTAGGTCTTTTGGTCGTCCAGGCCCCGGGCCTCGCCGTGGTCCAGGAAGACTGAGAGCCGCAGGTTTGGGCCCGCGGGCAGCACCGTGCCGATGCGGGCGTAGGCGATGCGGTCGGCGGTGATGGCGTTGCTGCGGATGCCGCTGACGATGCCATTCAGGTCCAGGGCCTTGAAGCGGTCGAAGCCGGTCCCCCCCACCAGCCCCACGCTGCCATGGAGCCAGAGGCCGTTGGCCAGCTGTCGGTCGTAGCCCAGGTTGCCGCCCCAGCGCGTGAACCCGCCGTTCAGGGGTACGGACTGGGGAGCCGTGGCCGTGCCATAGGCGCCTTCGGGCCGCTGACCCTTCCCATAGAAGCCCTGCACCTGGAAGCCCCGGTAGAGCCAGCTCAGCTCGCCGCGGAGTTCCCGCGTCAGCCCCGAGGGCGGCAGGGCGAAATCCGGCGTGCGGGTCGCATCATCCTTGGTTTCGGAGTAGCGGTCGTATTGGAATCGCCCCATGGCCTCGAAGCGGAACCCCTTTCCAAGATCGTGGCCCAGGTTCAAGTTGAGGGTGCCGAAGCGCCGGGCCACTGCGTCCCGGTCCGCCAGGCGCCCCTTGAGGACGGGCCGTTCGCTACTGGGATAAAGGAGCAGCGCGGAATCCAGGTTGAGATCGAAACCGCCCGGTAGATGGGGTACCGCCACCGATACGGTGTTGAAGAGGAGGGCCGTCAGGGCGTTCACCTGAATGCCGCGGTCGAAGGCGTTGAAGTCATAATAGACGAGCCCCGCCAGCGGCAACACCGGGGGCTTGAGGCCCGGGTCCACCACGATGACGCCGCCCAGGGCGCGGCCCGCCGTGCGCGCCTTTTCCTCCAGGCGCCGGGTGCCGTCGGCCTGCCGCGTGAAGTAGCGGAGGCCTTCGGGACTCTGCTTCAGCATGGTCTGTTCCGAATTCCGGGCGGCGGCGCGCTGGGCCTCGAAGTCCGGCCCGTTCACCATGAGGGCCGTCAGGGACAGGCGCCGCTGGACCTGGGCCACGCCGCCAGGGCTCACCCATCGCTCGAAGGTCTGGGTTTTCAGGATGCGCCAGACCCCCGGGGCCGCCTCGCCGTAGCTGAGGATGCGGCGCTCGGATTTCACCGTGCCTGGCAGGTCCGACCTTTCACTTCGCTCTTCGAGCACGCGGCCCGTGCTCTCTTCCACGACCAATTCCCCGCGGAAGAGGGTGGCGTCGGCATCCACGGGCTCGAAGCGCAGGGTGCGCCGCCCTTGCCCCGCCGCGCCGCCGTCGCGGTAGCGGTAGCGTTCAGTGAGGCTGAGGGCCACCGGCGCCGCCAGGCTGGTGCGGCTCTCCACGATGGGCAACTGCACTTCACCCTTGATGTTGGCCTTTACACCGTTGAAACGCACCTGCTCCTGGAGCATTTCAGGGGTTTCACCCGCGGCCTCGAAATACCGAAAGGTGAAACCCAGGTCCACCCCCATGCTACGGGTGCCCTGCAGGTGCAGATCCACCTCCAGCCGGGCCTGGAGATTCCGCTCCGCGGCGCGGCTGCGCAGCTGTTCGGCCCGCATCTTCGCCAGCAGGGCGCCCACGTCGTAGGTATCGGCCTCGGAGACGGTGATTTCGGTGCGTTCCTTGGGCAGTTCTGCGGCCACCCATTCCCCGGCTGCATAACGCCAGCGCCGGGCGTCATGGCCGCCACGGCGGCGCAGCATGAGATCGCCCTCGCCGCCTTCGATTTCGCTGTAGCCCGGCGGCAGGGTAGCCGCGAGCCGGGCAGTACTGCCCCCAGCGGGCACCACGAGACGGCCGCCGTCACCCAGGAGCGTGGCCGCGGCAGCCCTTGGATCCACCGGCAGCCAGAGGAACCAGGGTCTCCCCGGAAAACTCTCCTGAGCCTTCACCAGCAAGCCTCTCCATTGGGCGGGATCGTGGCCCAAATCAGCGCTGCGCAAGGCCCCGCCATCCACAGCGCCCCAAGCCGTTTCGTCGAGCAAGGCGGGAGCCTCCGGGTCGAAGGCGAGGAAAATCATCCGGTCGGGCTGCGCGGCGCGAAGAGCCTGGCAAGCGGCCAGCAGCAAGGGCAGCCTGGGGCCGGCCCGGGGCAGCCGGATGCAGACCGAGGGCGCCGGTCGAAGCTCAAAGAGCCGCGCCTGCCAGGCGGTGCGCGTGGCTTCGACCTGGGCGGGATCCCGGGGATCCACGGGAACCAGAGCCCGGGCGTCGGCATCCCTCAAGTCCAGCTGCACTGGCTCGGGGGTCGCTACCTGAATGGGCGTCTGGGCTGCCAGCGGGAGTGGGGCGGCCAGGCTCGCCACCAGGATCGCTGGAATTCTTCTGGGATGCGCCACCACAACTCCAAAGCTGCAACCTGAGAAACAAATGATTCCGAAGGCCCCATTGTACGGACCCAGCGCGACGAGCGGTTATTCTCAAGGTTTCCTGCCTTCTTCAGAGCGAGCCTCATGCGTTTCACCGTCAAACTGACCACCCCCAACGGCGATATCCTCACGCGGGATTTCGAGGCAGCCTCTGCCGATGAAGTCCGCAGCCGGGTCCTGTCCGAGGGCGGCTTCCCCATTGACATATCCCGGGCTTCAAGCGCCTTCCGCAGCACCAAGCAACTGAAGACTGAGACGCTCATTCTCTTCAATCAGGAGTTTCTGGCCCTCTTGCGGGCGGGCATTCCACTGCTTCAATCCCTGGAACTGCTGAAGGGGCATGGTAAAGACCCGCTCCTGCGGAGCAGCCTGGACCGGGTGGTGGAGCTGGTGAAGGAGGGCATGGCCTTTTCCGAAGCGCTGGAGCAGACGGGCACCTTTCCGGCGGTCTATCGCGCCAACGTGGTGGCCGGCGAGCGCAGCGGCACCTTGACGGAAGTGATCTTCCGCTGGCTCTCCTTCCAGAAATTCGCCCAGGTGAGCCGCCGCCGCATCGTGGAGGCCCTGATCTACCCTACCTTCCTGGTGCTGGTCCTGCTCATCAGCCTAGCGGTGCTCTTCAATGTCGTGCTGCCCAAATTCGGCGAACTGTACTCCAGCGGCGGCGCCGAGATGCCCACCGCCACCCGGATCCTCCTCAGCATGGGGACCTTCATGCGTTCCACCCTGTGGCTGCAGGGCATCCTGCTGGCCGCCTTCCTGGTCTTCGTGCGGTGGACCGTGACAACCGATGCGGGCCGACGGCTCAACGAGCGCATTCTGCTGGCCCTCCCCAGGCTCGGCACCCTGTACCGCATGTACAACTCTTCGGTGTTCTCGCGCACCCTGAGCGTGCTGATCGCGGGTGGCATGCCGGTGCTGCAGTCCATCGAGGTCATCCAGCGCACCACTGCCTCCGAGCGCATGAAGCTGCGGCTCAATATCGTGGCGGAGCAGGTGCGCGCCGGGTCCAGCCTGCATCTGGCGTTGGACCAGGCCAAACTTCTGGATCCGCTGGCGGTGGAAATGTGCCGCGTGGGCGAAAGCGCCTCGGCTCTGCCGGAGATGCTCAACCACGTCGCGGACTTCTTCGACCAGGAAGTGGAGAAGGCCACCACCGCTGTCACCAGCCTCATCGGTCCGGTCCTCATCCTGTTCATGGGCGTCACGGTGCTGGGCCTGCTGCTCGCCGTCTATGTGCCCCTCTTCAACGCGGGCAACGCGATTCGTTGAAGGTGGTTCGAGTCCCGGGTCAAGAACCCGGGAACCTCTTCACCTGTATTTTTTCTTGAGCCACTTGTTCGGGTCCTCAGGCTTGGTCTGGTAACGGACTTCGAAGCCCAACCGCGGGCCATCCAGGGTTTCACCGACGGTGCCCACGGCGTCGCCCTGGCGCAAGGTCTGGCCTTTGGTGACTGCGGTGCCCTGAAGGTGGGTGTAGAGGGTGAACCAACCGCCGCCGTGGTCCATGATCACGATGGGGCCATAGCTCTGGTAAGGCTCCGCAAGGATGACCCGGCCGGCCGCCACCGCCGAGACCCGGGCGCCGATGTAGGCCTCGATAAGCAGCCCGCTCTGGAAGGTCTTGGTATGGAAGCGGGGGTGCAGGTGCTCTCCGAAGCCCTGCGCCAGGGAACCATCCACCGGGTCCGGCAGCTCCCCGCGCAGGCTTGCGAAGCCTACGGGGGCCTCAAAGGCTTCGCTCTTGGATTTGCCGATGAGGTTGCCGAGCATCCGTTCGAGCTGGATGGATTCTTCGGCCAGCTCCGCCTGTACCTGTTTCTGCGCCTGCTCATCCTGCTGAAGGCCCCCCAGAAAGGTCTGGAGTTTCTCCTCGTTCAAGCTCAGTCCGGATTGGAAGCGCGCGGCCTCCTGTTCCTCGGTGGCCAGGCGTGCGAGCACCGCTTTCAATTCGGTCTCCCGCAGGGCGAGGTCCCCCTGGAGCCGCTGGATCTGGCTGATGCGTTTGCGCTCCTGCAGGCGCCACCAGTCCAGGTAGCGGGTCTCCGCAAGGTAGGTGCCGAAGCCCGTGGGGCTGGGGAGGAAGGCCAGTTCGCCAAGCTCCCCTTGGGCCTGGATCAGCCGGACCTGCTTCCGAAGGTCCTTCCGCAGTTTCTCGATTTCGCTGTGGATTTTGGCCTGGTCCGCCGTGATCCGCTGAACCTCTGCCTGGGCTTCATCCTGCTTCAACCGCGCGCCCTCCAGCTGGGCCCGCACCCGGTCCCGTTGCAGGGAGATGCCCTGCAATTCCACCATCACCCCCTTGCGGCGCTTCTTCAGGCCCTCCAATTGCTGGTCCACCTGGCCCAACCGTGCTTGCAGGGCCGCGAGGCGCTGCTTCAACTGATTGGAATCCGCGGTGCCCTGAAGCGGCGCCTGGGCGTCCCCGAACCCGCCGGGGACCAGCAGCAGAAGGGCCGCCAAAGCCTTCAAGCGCGCCGGCCCCGGGCTGATTGGGCGGATTGGGCAGACGGGAGCGCGCAGAGCAGGGCCGCCAGCAGCAGGGGGCCGCCAATGGACAGGGGCAGGGCAGAAGGCGCGAAGGGGTCGCTTGGCAACTGGCCCGATGGCAGCATGCGGACCAGGGCGTTGATGGCTTTGACGCCGCCGGCGCTGAAGCCCATCTGCTCGCCGAAATCCACCACGTAGACCAGCTTGGAGCCGACTTCTTTAAGCAGCAGCGCCAAGAGCACCGCCAAACCTGCGTTGCTTTGCACAATGCGCATGAGGATGGCGGACCAGAGCAGCAGCTGCAGGCCCAGCAGCAGGCCCAGCAGGTCCGCCTGGAGCAGCTCGGCGGGGAAGGGCGTCCCCAGCAGTTTCCAGGCCGCGGCCCAGAGGGGGATTAGCGCCACCTGGCTCAGGAAGACCCCATGGGTGAAGGCCAGACCCGTGGCCAGGAACAGGCCTTTGAGCCGCTCACCGAAGGTGGTGGCAGCCAGCGCGCCGGAGAGGCCCATGAAGCCACCCATTAGAATCACGAAGGGCACCACCCAGTACACAAGCACGCCCAGGTTGGAGGTGGCGTAGGTATTGATGGTCTCGTCGCCCTTGGGCAGGACCCCGCCGAACACCAGCAGGTTGTTCCCGTCTGAACGGATGCCCGCCAGCACCAGTCCCGTCAGCAACAGGAACACGCAGGCCCAGACAATGCGCAGCCGCGAACTACCGAAACGATCCATGTGACTCCCGTCAAGTTGTACCAGCCTAGTGTACTGGCCTCGAAAGGCCTGGATCGAGTCGCGGGTCAGCCAGGGCTGGAGCGGTTTGTAGGGCTGGCGGTCCCTGGTTTGGGGGCGGGTTTCGCTAGTGTGGCTTCATCTAGGGTTCTGCGGGCGGTAAGGTGGAGGTTCCGGACAGGAGCCGCCATGAATCCCGATTTGCTGACCCGCGAAGCCCTCGCCTCCTTCGCCGCAGACCACCGCGAGGCTTTTGAAGCCGAGCTGCGGTTGCTCGTCGAGATTCCCTCCATCAGCGCCGACCCAGCCCGAGCCGGAGACGTGCGGCGCTGCGCCGAAGCCGCCAAGGGCCTCTTCGAGCGGCACGGCGGCCAGGCGGAGATCCTGGAGACGGCAGGCAATCCCTTCATCCACGGGTGGCTGGGGGATGACCCCGCGCTGCCCACGGTAATGGTCTACAACCACATGGATGTGCAGCCCGCCAATGAACCGGAATGGACCGCCGAGCCCTTCAATTTCGTGGTGGAGGGCGACACCTACCGCGGCCGCGGCAGCACCGACGACAAGGGTCCCGCCGTGACAGCCTTCTTCGGCGCCCTGGCGGCGCGAAAAGCGGGCGTGCCCATGAACATCCATTTCCTGTGGGAGCTGGAAGAGGAAATCGGATCGCCGAATTTCGAAGGCGGCCTCGCCCTGCATAAGGACCGGTTCAAGACCGACGCCATCGTGGTGAGCGACACGGTCTGGATCACCCGCGGCAAGCCCAGCACTCCGGCGGGCCTGCGCGGATTGAAAGGGTTCCGGCTCACCCTTGAAACCGCCGACCATGACCTGCACAGCGGCGTGGTGGGCGGCGCGGCCCGCAATCCACTCGCGGAACTCATCGAACTGGTGAGCAAGATGATGGATGGCAATAGCGGCAAGGTGAAGATCCCCGGCTTTTATAAAGAGGTAGTGAAGCCCTCCAAGCAGGAACTGGCTGGTTGGGCCACGTCCGGGTTCACCACCGAGACCTTCATGCAGGACCACATGCTGAAGGGCCTCCGCACCAAGGATCCCATCGGCATCCTCAAGCGCGTGTGGGGACGGCCCACCATGGAAGTCCACGGCGTCGTGGGCGGCTACACCGGCCCCGGCATCAAGAGCGCCGTGCCGCCCCGGGCTGAAATCAAGCTGAGCTGCCGCCTGGTGCCGGACATGGATGAGCGCAAGACCATGGATCGCATCAAGAAATTCGTGAAGAAGCACAATCCCGATGTGGAAGTCCACGAAGAGCACGGCCTGGCGCCCTTCAAGGGCCATGTCACCGGGCCTTATGCCGAGGCCATCCGTGATGCCTATCAGTTCGCCTTCGGCGCGGCCTGCACCTTCACCCGCGAAGGCGGCAGCATCGGCGCCGTGAAGACCATGGAGGACCTCCTGGGCTGCGAAGTCTATTTCCTGGGCCTGAGTCTGCCCAGCCACGGCTACCACGCGCCCAACGAGAACTATGATTGGGAACAGGCCGGCGGCGGCATGGTGGCCTTTGCGCACTACTTCCAGACCGTGAGTGGCATCAAGAAATAGGGTTCTTCACGGAATTGAGCGAAAAGCCAACCACGCGGAGGGCAGCGGAGGCGCGGAGGGTCGCGGAGAAAAGATCCTGGATTTCTTGCTCGAAAGCCCGCTTAGGTGCCGCTGGTGAGCCCGGGCATTTGGATGCTATTGCTGGAATCGCGACCCACGGCGATCCCAAAAATGACGAAATACGGATCGATCCTGCCTACTGATTCCTCCGCTTCCCTCCGCGTGGTTTTTTTGGGGGGCGCTACGGTGTTGTTTCCCCCTGAAACCGCGTAGCCACAGGACAGTTCCCGCAAATCCGTGAAGAACCAGAAATAGCAGGCCCTGACTCAGTTTTCCTCCGGTTCCCCCCAGCCGGTCTTCTTGCCTAGGTCCAAGCGGATGTTGTGGGCCAGCGCCCGCATCATTTCGCGGCGTACTTCCGCTGGGTCGGCGGCGTCCTGGGCGCTCATGGGACG
>JANXPB010000144.1 GCA_025357545.1 Holophagaceae bacterium | reverse complement strand
CTTGGCCATGGACGCCGGGGCGGCGGGCCTGCAACCCCGCTCGCCCGCCATGTTGGAGGAAGAGTACTCCACGGATTTCGCCGAACGCCTGATGGAAGGCCTGGACTCGACCGAACAGCAGCTGGTCCGGCGCGGCCCGGCCCGGATGCCGCGCCTGCGCATCCGCAATCTGGATCTCGCCTATCCCATCCAGCAGGGCGGCATGGGCGTGGGCGTGTCCTGGGAGGGCCTGGCCGGAGCTGTGGCGCGGGAGGGCTGCGTAGGCCTGGTGTCGGCCATCGGCACGGGCTACCATCCCTCGGCGAAATCGCCCCAGCGTTTGGGTCGGCCTGATGGCACCGCTTCCTTGAATCCGCCGGAAGCCCTGGCCTCGATCCTGCGCGCTGCGCTCAAAAGGGCTGGGGGACGAGGCGCCGTGGGCGTGAACATCCTCTGCGCCATCGAAGGCTACGAGGCCACGGTGCGCGCTTCGGTGGCCGCCGGCGCCCAGCTCATCGTCAGCGGCGCGGGGCTGCCGCTTGCGCTGCCCGATTATGTGGGCAACTCGGACGTGGCCCTAGTGCCCATCGTGTCCTCGGCCCGCGCGCTGAGCGTCATCTGCAAACAATGGCAGCGCAAATACGGCCGCCTGCCGGACGCCGTGGTGCTGGAGGGCCCCGAAAGCGGGGGCCATCAAGGTTTCAGCCCCGAGCAGTGCGTGGATCCCGCCTTCGCAGTGGAAATGCTGCTGCCCGCAGTGCTGGCGGAGCGCGACAAGTACGGCGAATTCCCAGTGCTGGTGGCGGGCGGCGTGTGGGACCGCGCGGACATCCTGCGCTTCCTGGATCTCGGCGCCGCGGGCGTGCAGATGGGCACGCGCTTCATTGGCACCTTTGAATGCGACGCCCACGCCAACTTCAAAGAGACGATCATCCAGGCCCGGGCCGAAGACATCGTGTTGATGAAATCCCCCGTGGGCATGCCTGCCCGGGGCGTGCGCACCTCGCTGCAGGCGCGCATCGAACTGGGCACGGCGCCCCAGGTGCGCTGCGTGAGCCAATGCCTGACCCCCTGCGGCCATGGCAAGGGGGCGGTGGAAGCGGGCTACTGCATCGCCGATCGGTTGGCGGACGCCTGGCACGGGGACAGGGACAGCGGCCTGTTCTTCTCGGGCAGTAATGGCGCGCGCTTGAAGGACATCATGAGCGTGCGGGACCTCATCGAGGAACTCACGCAGGATCCCGGCCTCCAGGGGCGCGCCGGCAACTAGAACGCCTCTTCGGCCGTGTTCCGCAGCCAGGCCTTGGCCCGCAGGCGCTCGACGCTGGTCTCCGCGAAGACTTCGAGGGGGGCTTTGCCTTCGAGGCCCACCTTGGGCACGGCGGCGGAGGCGAAGCCCAGCCGGGCGCCCTCTTGCAGCCGCAGCGGCAGTTGCGCGATGGGCCGCACCTCGCCCGTGAGGCCCACTTCGCCCATGAAGAGACTCTTCTCCGCCAGCAGGCGCCCGGTGGAACTGCTGGCGAGAGCGGCGATCACCGCCAGATCCGCGGCCGGGTCCTCGATTTCCAAGCCTCCGGCGACATTCACGTAGACGTCGCGGTCATGGAGCTGGATGCCGCCCCGGCGCTCCGCCACGGCGCAGAGCATGGCCAGCCGCTGGCCGTCGATGCCCAGGGCCGTGCGCCGCGGGATGCCCAGCCCCGCAGAGGCCACCAGGGCCTGGATCTCCACCACCATGGGCCGCGTGCCGCTCAGGATCACCGTGGCGGCGCAGCCCGGTCGGGGCTCCGCGTCCAGGAAGAAAGGGTTGCCCTCGGCGGGCACCAGGCCCCGTTCGGTCATGGCAAAGACGCCCAGTTCGAAAGCCGCGCCGAAGCGGTTCTTGAGGGAGCGCAGGAGGCGATGGTGGTGGTGGCGGTCCCCCTCGAAGGCCAGCACCGTGTCCACCAGGTGTTCGAGGACTTTGGGGCCCGCCAGGCTGCCGTCCTTGGTGACGTGGCCCACCAGCACCAGCGGCGTGCCGGTGGCTTTGGCCCAGCGAGTGAGCAGTTGCGCGCAGCCTCGCACCTGGCTCACGGAGCCCGCGCTGCTTTCGAATTCCGGGTCGAAGAGGGTCTGGATGGAATCGATGAGCAGGAGGTCCGGCTTCATGCGCTCCGCCTCTTCGATGATGATGCGCACATCGGTTTCGGCCAGCAGATGGATGCCGGGGCTCTCGGTGCCCAGCCGCTGGGCGCGCAGCTTGATCTGCCGTTCGCTCTCCTCGCCGCTGGCGTAGAGCACCGAGCCCGGCGCCGTGGCGGCCCATTGCAGCACGAGCGTGGACTTGCCGATGCCCGGCTCGCCACCCAGCAGCACCACCATGCCGGGCACCACGCCGCCCCCCAGCACG
Source organism: Holophagaceae bacterium (assembly GCA_025357545.1). Taxonomy (GTDB): domain Bacteria; phylum Acidobacteriota; class Holophagae; order Holophagales; family Holophagaceae; genus JANXPB01. The sequence goes on along the minus strand of JANXPB010000144.1, from coordinate 14,260 downwards.
CGGTCCAGTTCCACCAGCCCCGTGGCGCTGCGTTCAGTTTCGGTGATCTCCACATCCGGCAGGGCCACGGGCCCGTTGTAGTGGCCCTGGGCGAAGGCGCTGCGGGCGCGCTGCAGGTCCCGCTTCAGGGTGCCGCGCACTTCCTCGATGCTGTCCCAGGCGCCACAGGAGGTGCACTTGCCCAGGGGCTTCGGAAAGCGGGTGCCGCAGGCGGTGCATTCGAAAAAAGGGGTGCTTTTGGCCATGGAGCCAGTCTAGGTCATTCGCCTTTATTTCGCCCATCAATTTTGCGAGCTCGCCCTGCCCAGGCCCCCCTGTGACGCCGGTCAAGACCGCCGCGACGATGTCCATGCACGGGCCTAGGGTTAAGGCAGGCCTGTGTTTCCAGGGAGCCACCCATGTTGTCGACACCCACCCATCATTCCTTCACCGGAGCCCATCCCGTGGCCCGGAAACTTCCTGTGCCCTCCGACCTTGACATCGCCCAGGCCGCGGAAGCGCGGCCCATCATGGAGATTGTCGAAGGGCTGGGGCTGGAACCCCACGAGGTGGAACTCCATGGCCCCTTCAAGGCGAAGGTGAACCTCGACGTGCTGAACCGCCTGAGCCATCGCCCCAGCGGCAAGTACATCGACGTCACCGCCATCACGCCGACGCCCCTGGGCGAAGGCAAGACCACCGTGACGGTGGGTCTCAGCCAAGCCCTGGGCTCGCAGCTCGGCCGCAAGGTCGTGACCTGCATCCGCCAGCCCAGCCAGGGCCCGACCTTCGGCATCAAGGGCGGCGCCGCGGGCGGCGGCTACAGCCAGGTGATCCCCATGGAGGATTTCAACCTGCATCTCACGGGCGACATCCACGCCATCACTGCGGCCCACAACCTGGCCGCCGCGGCCCTGGACGCCCGCATGTTCCATGAGTCCCAGCTCACAGACGAACAGCTCTTCGAGCGGCTCTGCCCCAAGGACAAGCAGGGGCAGCGGCATTTTGCGTCCAATATGCGGGGGCGCCTCATGCGCCTGGGCATCTTCAAGGCCGATCCCGAAGCGCTCACGCCAGATGAGCGGAAGCGCTTCGCGCGCCTGGACCTGGATCCGGCGCGCATCAGCTGGCGCCGGGTGGTGGACACCAGCGACCGCTTCCTGCGGGGCATCACTCTGGGCCGCGGCCCTGAGGAACAAGGCTACGAACGGGAGTCGGGCTTCGACATCACCGTGGCCAGCGAGATCATGGCCATCCTGGCCCTGACCACCGGGATCGCCGACATGCGCGTCCGCCTGGGGCGCATCGTCGTGGGCCTCAACCGCGCCGGCGAAGCGGTCACCACCGAGGACCTCGGCGTGGCCGGCGCCATGACCGTGCTCATGCGCGACGCCCTCAAACCCACTCTCATGCAGACCCTCGAAGGCACGCCGGTGCTGGTGCACGCGGGGCCCTTCGCCAACATCGCCCACGGCAACAGCTCCATCCTGGCGGACCAGATCGCCCTCAAGCTGGCGGACTACGTGGTGACGGAATCCGGTTTCGGCGCCGACATGGGCATGGAGAAATTCTTCGACATCAAGTGCCGCGCCTCGGGACTGGTGCCCGACGCGGTGGTGCTGGTGGCTACGGTGCGGGCCCTCAAGATGCACGGCGGCGGCCCCAAGGTGGTGGCGGGCAAGAACCTCGATCCGGTCTACCTCGAGGAGAACCTCGAGCTGCTGGCCCTGGGCCTGCCGAACCTCATCCACCACATTGCCATCGCCAAGAAATTCGGCGTGCCGGTGGTGGTGGCGGTGAATGGCTTCGCCAATGATTCGCGGGCTGAGCTGGAACTGGTGCGGAAAGCCGCGCTGGAGCATGGCGCCACCGACGCGGTGGTGTGTCGGGTCTGGGCCGAAGGCGGCGAAGGCGCGGTGGAGCTGGCGGAGGCGGTGATGAGCGCCGCGGAGCAACCCCACGACTTCAAGTTCATGTACCCGTTGGAAGCCAGCATCAAGGAGAAGATCGAGACCATCGCCCGGGAGATCTACGGCGCCGATGGCGTGGACTACCTGCCGGAAGCCGAAGCGCAGATCGCCGAATACACCCGCCTGGGCTTCGACCAGCTGCCCATCTGCATGGCCAAGACGCACCTCAGCCTCAGCCACGATCCCACGTTGAAGGGCGCCCCCAAGGGCTTCCGCATCCCGGTGCGCGATGTGCGCGCGTCCGTGGGCGCGGGCTTCCTCTACGCGCTGCTGGGGAAGATGAGCACCATGCCGGGCCTGCCCACGCGGCCAGGCTTTTACGACGTGGACGTGGACCTGGAGACGGGCCGCATCCTCGGGCTGTCCTAAGGCCGGGCCCCGGGTGGAGAGGGCGATGCAATATGGAGGCCGGCAGAAGAACCGGCGCGCCGAGCACGAGGCTCGGTCGGCCTGCGGAGACGCTGCCGCCTGAAGGCGCCGCAACTCGCGCACTTTCGCCTCATCGACGGCCCCGGTGTTCCGCGGGGGCCTTTGTTCCATCGTCAACTCCAGGTGACCCATGATCCACACCATCATCGAACCCTTCCGCATCAAAGCTGTGGAACCCATCCGCATGAGCACCCGCGCCGAGCGCCAAGCCTGGCTCGAGACGGCCAAGCTGAACGTGTTCCTGCTGCCCGCGGAGCAGGTGCTCCTGGACTTCCTCACTGACAGCGGCACCGGCGCCATGAGCGCCAAGCAGTGGGGCGCCATCATGGAAGGCGACGAAAGCTATGCGGGCTCCAAGTCCTTCTTCCGGCTGGAAGCGGTGCTGCAGGACCTCACGGGCTACCAGCACATCATCCCCACCCACCAGGGGCGGGCGGCGGAGCGCATCCTCTTCAGCGTGGCCACGAAGCGGGGCGACCTCGTCCCCAACAACACCCACTTCGACACCACCCGCGCCAACCTGGAATACCAAGGCGCGGAAGCCATCGACCTGGTGATCCCTGAGGGCCTGCAGCCCCGCACCCTCCACCCCTTCAAGGGCAACATCGACCTGGAGCGCGTGGAGGACCTGCTGAAGCGCGAAGCCCAGCGCATCCCCTTCGGCATGATGACCCTCACCAACAACAGCGGCGGCGGCCAGCCCGTGAGCCTGGCGAACTTGCGGGCCTACCGCGAGCTCCTGAACCGCTATGGCAAGCCGCTGATCCTGGATGTCTGCCGCTACGCCGAGAACGCGATGTTCATCAAGCTGCGGGAAGAGGGTCAGCAAGACCGCAGTGTGAAAGCCATCGCCCAGGAGATCTTCAGCCTGGCGGACGGTTGCACCATGAGCGCCAAGAAGGACGGCATGGTGAACATCGGCGGCTTCCTGGCGCTGAATCTCAGCACCTGGGTGGAGGCGGCGAAAACGCTATTGATCCTCACCGAGGGCTTTCCCACCTATGGCGGACTGGCAGGCCGGGACCTGGAGGCCCTGGCGGTGGGGATGGAGGAGGGACTGCATGAGGACTATTTGCGCTACCGCCTGCGCACTGCCGAATACATGGGCGAGAAGCTGAAGGCCGGTGGCGTGGCCATCGTGGAGCCCACCGGCGGCCATGCGGTGTACCTGGACGCGAAGGACTTCCTGCCGCATTTGAGATCCGAGCAGTACCCCGCCTGGAGCCTGTGCAACGCCCTCTACCTCGAGGCTGGTATCCGCGGCGTGGAGATCGGCTCGGTCATGTTCGGCAAGCACCACGAGGATGGCACCGAGAGCTACCACCCGATGGAGCTGGTGCGCCTGGCCTTCCCGCGCCGCACCTACACCCAGAGCCACTTCGACTACGCCGCCGAGGCCATCTGCGAGCTGAAGGCCCGGGCCCATGACGTGAAGGGCGTGAAGATGGTCAAACAGGCCAAATACCTGCGGCACTTCACGGCGGAATTCGAGAGCGCATGACTAGATTTGATACAGGAGAATCGCCACGCGGAGGGCAGCGGAGAAGAGGCCGAGGGTAGCCGAGGGAGCAAGGTTTCTCTGCTGCCCTCAGGTTTCTTGGATTCACAGGGCCGTCTGGAATGGCCTTCACTTGCTCTGCAAAAGATCATCAGCAGATGGTTGGCCTTTCTCCACTACCAAAAGCTACCCTCCGCGTAGTTCCCTTTTTTTGGCTATTCCGATCACCTGATGAACCGCACCACGGCGATCTTGCCGTTCTTCACTTCGTAGATGGCCACGGCGTGGATGGGGTCCCCGCCGGTGCCGGTGATGGCCTCTTCGTCCAGGACGAAATCCCCCACCACCATGCGTTTCACCAGTTGGCAGTGGAGCGCGGTCTGTTTCTGGAAACGTTCCCGGTAGCGGGCCTTGAAGGCCTCCTTGCCGCGGGCCTGTGCCTTGCCATCGAGGTCGAAGATCTGCACATCCTCACTGTAAGGGGCGCAGAAGGCCTCCAGGTCCCGGGCGTTGTAAGCATCCAGCTGGCGCTGAGCCAGGGCTTCGGGGCCGTCGGGGGCCAGGGTGGCCGGGTCGAAGACGCGGCCCCCCCGCACCACCTTTGCGATGTGCGAGAAGTTCCTCACGCTCAGGGCCGGGTCCGCGTCCAGCAGCACCAGGTCCGCCAGGGCTCCAGGCGCGATGCGCCCGAGATCGGGGTTGCCCATCACCAGGGCGCCGCCCGCGGTGGCGGTTTTCAGCACTTCCATGGGCGTCAGGCCCGCGGCTTCCATGGCCGCCATTTCCCGGAAGATTGAAGGTCCGTGCAGCGTTCCGATGTTTCCGGCGTCGGTGCCCATGGCGACGGGGATCCCGGCCCTCATAACCTTCAAAAGGTTCCGCGCCATCGCGGGCTTCGGCTGGATGGGTTTCGGCGCCTCGGACAGCTTGCGGAACCGGTCCGCCGCGGGGCTGCCCGCCAGATGCCGCACATCGAACAGCGTGCCCAGGGCGAAGGGGTCGCTCCAGGCCAGCTCCTCGGGGCAAAACGCGAATTGCTGCGAGGCGGCGCGGGTGTAGTCCTCAGAGACGATCAGGGTCGGGCAATAGACGACCTTCCGCACCAGGGCCAAGCGCAGGAATCTTTCGTCCACCTCCTGGTCGTCGACGCTATGCACCAGGATGTCGGCGCCTTCTTCCAATGCGGCTGTGGCGGAGGCCAGTTCCGTGGCGTGAACTGCCACGCGGAGGCCCAGCCGGTGCGCTTCCTGGATGGCGGCCCTCACCATCGGGCGGTTCTTCTCCACGGTCTCTTGCGGCGTCACCACGTACCAGATCTTGATGAAGTCCGGCTTCTTCTCGGCCTCGCGCCGCACCAAGGCCATGGCCTCGTCGGGCGTCGCGCACTTGATGATGGGTGGATCGCCCAGGTCCAAGGCCTCCCGGGAGATGGAGGAGATGAGCGGCCCCGCCACCACCACCCGGGGGGCCCGGTTGGATTTCGAAGCCAGGTCCCGCACCTCGAAATTCAACATAGGGCCGCCCACGTCCGCCACGGACGTGACGCCGCAGCGGAGGTAGCGCGCGAAGGTGTCCGCGAGCCCGGCACGGATGGCCGCCTGGTCCTCCGCATAGGGTTTGTGGAGGCGCAGGTCGAAGGCATCGGGCCGGGTGTAGAGGCCGCCGCTCTGGAAGAAATGCACGTGTGCGTCGATGTAGCCCGGCACGAGGAACAGCCCCCTGGCCTCCATGCGCTCGGCGCTGTCAGGAATCCTCACTTTCGACCGCGGGCCCACCTGCTCGATGCGGTCGCCCTTCAGCAGCACCACGGCGTCCACGATGCGCGCGCCACCCGGATCCACCACCGTGGCGCCGACGATGGCCTTCATGGCCGGGGTGGGAGCCGGAGTTGGTGCCTGCGCCAGCATGGGCAAGGCAATGAGGGGGGTCAGCATGCGCATGGCAGCTCCAAAAATCAGGGATACGGGTTCATTGTTTCGCATCCTGCCCCAGGGCCGTGGGCAATCCATCGATGCTGCGCAGGTTCTTCTCTTGGCGGTAAGCTTCGAGCCCCACATCCCCTTTGGCTTCCGCCCATCGGATGATCTTGTCCCGTTCGGCTCGGAATTCCATGGTGGGTACGCCGTAGCCGCACGATGTCTGCACCCGGGTGAGGTCCACCACGATAATCTGGCGAGCGCCGGGGAGGTCCGGGAAGCGGGGTGCCAATTCCTCCCAGGCCGCCGTGCCCTTGAGCACCGCGCGGCCTGCGCCATAGAGGCGCAGGATCAAGGGTGGTCCTTCAAAGGCGCAGAACATGATCGTGATGCGGCCATTCTCCAACAGGTGGGCGGAGGTCTCGTTGCCGCTGCCGGTGAGGTCCAGGTAGGCCACGCGCTTAGGGTCCAGCACTCGGAAGGCGTCGCGGCCCTTGGGCGAGAGGTTCACATGGCCTCCATGCAGAGGCGCCGTGGCCATGAAGAAGACGTGCTGGCGAGCTATGAAGGCGTGGAGTTGGGGACTGAGTTCGTTCGTGACGCTGCCCATCCATTGCCTCCTTCTCGATTCCAATTTGGGGATGCCTAGGTTATTTCGAAGGGACCGATTAGACTAACGAATCCGCATTTTTCTGGCGATGGTGTCCGCCTTTTAACCGCTCCCTGAGCTGATGGCGCCTACGAACTCGATGGAGGCGTAGGCATGGACACATTCACTCGAAGGCTGGGCTGGACCGCCTGGGACCTGCTGTTCGGCTCGCTGGTGGGCCTGCTCTCCGGAGCAGCTTCAGCGGGCTTCCTGTGGCTGCTGGAGCGCACCATCCAGCTCCGGCAGGCTCACCTCTGGCTGCTGTTCCTGCTGCCCGTATTCGGGCTGCTCTCCACGTGGCTCTATCGGCGCTTTGGCAAGGATTCCGAAGGCGGCAGCGCCATGATCCTGGACGAGGTGCTGGAGTTTCGCGGCCGGGTCCGCTCGCGCATGGCGCCGCTGGTGCTCATCGGCACGCTGCTCACCCACCTGGGGGGCGGCAGCGCGGGCCGCGAAGGCACCGCGGTGCAGATGGGGGCCAGCCTCGCCCGCACCGTGGGGAAGCTGCCCTGGCCCTGGCTGCGCTTGAACAATTCCCGGCAGCGGCTGCTGCTCATGGCCGGCGTCTCGGCGGGCTTCGGCTCACTGTTCGGCACGCCAGTGGCCGGCGCGATCTTCGGCATGGAGGTCATCGCCATCGGCAAGCTGCACTACGAGGGCATCATCATCTGCGCGGCAGCCTCCTTCGCGGGGGATTGGGCGTGCCGGGGCCTGGGCGCCCACCACCTCCATTTACTTGTGGCGGCGGAGCCCTTCACCTGGTCACTGGGCCTGAAGGTGGCTCTCTTCGCAGTGCCGGTGGCCGTGGTGGCGGGAGGGTTTTCGGAATGCTCGCACCGCCTGGCCGCCTGGACAAAGGCCTGGTCCGCCGAGCGCTGGATGCTGCGGCCCCTGGCGGGCGGGGTGGCGGTCATCGCGCTTTTTTTCTGCTTCCGCGAGGATGGCTACCTGAACCTGGGGCTGCCGTTTCTGGATGAGGTTTTCCACCGGGGGGCTGCGGTGCCCTGGGCCTTCGCCGGGAAACTCCTCCTCACCACCGTCACGGTGGGCTTCGGTTTCAAGGGTGGAGAGGTGACGCCCTTGTTCGTGATCGGCGCCCTGCTGGGCGGCGCGCTGGCCCCGGCCTTCCACGTGCCCGCCCCCTTCCTGGCCGCGGTGGGCTTCATCGCCCTCTTCGCCGCCGCCAGCAACACGCCCCTGGCCTCCCTGGTCATGGGCATCGAACTGTTCGGCGCGGGCTTCGCGGGCCCGCTGGCGCTAGCCTGTTTCCTGGCCTACGCGCTGGTGGGCCACCGCGGCATCTACGGAGGCGTGCGCCTTCACCCACCCAACACTGGACCGGGAGCAGCTTGATGGCCGACGAGAAATGGCTCAACCGCACCGTCTGGGGCTTGGCCTTCACGAGCTTTCTGTCGGACCTGGGCCATGAGGCCCAGAGCACTCTGCTGCCCTCATTCATGGCGGCGCTGGGCCTGCCGCCGGCGGCCCTGGGCGCGGTTGAAGGCATCGCCGACGCCGCATCGAGTTTCATGAAGCTGGGCGCCGGCTGGTTTTCGGACCGCATCGGCAAACGGAAAGGGCTGGTGGTCTTCGGCTACGCGGCCACGGGAATCGCCTCGGGCTTCATCGCGCTGGCTTCGGGCTTTCCCCTGATCCTATTCGGAAAGTTTTTCGGGTGGCTGGGGCGGGGCGTGCGAGGCCCGTTGAGGGACGCGATCCTCACGGACAGCATTCCGGCGGAAGCGCGGGGCCGGGCCTTCGGTTTCCACCGCGCGGGGGACACGCTCGGCGCCATCCTCGGGCCCGCGGTGGTGGTGGGGCTGTTGGCGTGGGGGGCCAAGGCCGGGTTTCCGGCGCTGCCCTGGAACCGCACTTTGATGCTGTGGACACTGGTTCCGGGTGTTCTTTCGGCGCTGGCCTTCGCGTTGCTGGTGAAAGAGAAGGCGCGGTCGAAGCCCAAGCTGCTGTCCTTTCGGCACGCCCTAGCGCAAATGCCGCGGACCTTCCGGGGCTACCTGGTGGGCGTTGGGATCTTTGGCGCAGGGGATTTCGCACACACGCTGTTGATCCTCGCCGCCACGCAACTGCTGTCGCCACGCATGGGGCCCATGAAAGCGGCGACTTTTGGTGCCGGATTCTATGTGCTCCATAACCTGGTCTACGCCTTTTCGACCTATCCCGCCGGCGCCATCGCGGACCGCTTCCGGAACCATCGCAAGGTCCTGGGCCTTGGCTATATGGCGGGCATCGCCATGCCGCTTCTGCTGATCGGCTGCTTCGTTAAGGGCTGGAACAGCCTGCCAATCCTGGCGCTGATCTTTGCCATCGCGGGCCTCGTGAACGGCATCCAGGACACCTTGGAGGGGGCCACCACGGCGGACCTGGCGCCGCCCGACCACCGTGGCCTCGCCTTTGGCTTGCTGGGCGGCGTGAATGGCGTGGGCGACCTCATCTCCAGCCTCCTGGTGGGCGCCCTGTGGACGTTGCATCCCGCCTGGGGCTTCGGCTACGCGGCGGCCTGCATGGGGCTGGGCGCGGTGGTCACGTTGGCGGGCAGCGAAGCCTGATCCAGCCAGACTTGGCAAGCAATTCGCACACTCTCCTCCAGATCGGGTCGGGACGTCCCCAACCTGTTGCAAATTGGAGAATCCGTGAAGCTCAATGCATCATTCCTCGCCGCCTTCGGCTTGCTGGTGGCCTCGCCGGGCCTGCTGGCCCAAAGTTCACCGGTTGGCCTCGGATTCGCCTACCTGGCCCCATCGGGGGTCGCGGCGAACAATTTCAAGGGGGGCGGTGCCCTGTCGCTCTATATCCACAAGGACTTCTCACCGGTGGTGGAAGGCCGCCTGCACCTGGATGCGCTCTATTTCCCGGGCAAGGATTTCCGGCGCCCCGAGGGCGTCACCGCCGGCCAGTTCAAGAGCGAGGCGAAGGGTTTTGGCGTGGGTTACGACTGGCTCTTCAACTTCAATGAGAACCGCGGGCCCGGTGCCTACGCGCTGCTGGGCATCGGCGGCGTCCACTGGACCGAAGATTTCACCGCCCAGAACGACGTCGGGGCGAGGGATCCCTACAAGGTGGTGGACTCCAACGATTTCACGTCCTTCTCGGTGGCGCTGGGCCTGGGCGTCCGCCTGAGCCGCAATGTGGGCCTGGAACTCAAGCACACCGAGACCCGCACCAACCACATCCATTTCTTCGGCACCGACGAGACGCTGGTGGACGCGGGTCTGAGCAACACATCTCTGGGCCTGACAGTGCGGTTCTAAACATGGCGGGTCATTTCGGGAGCCCCGGTCCGCCGGGGATCCCGTGGGGCGAGGTCCTCGACTATCCAAGGGTGGAGCGGTTCCACCAGTTCGATGCCCACAAGGGCAGGACGCACTGACTGCTTCTGGGGGGATTGGACGAGCGGAGGCTTTCGGGCCGCAGGGGCTTGGTGGTGGGCGCCATGGTGAAAGCCCTGCACTCCGCCGAGGGATCGACCCGACCCTATTCGGCCCGGGTGAAGGCGTCGTGGATCTCCGCGTCGGGCAATTCCCCGGCGAGCCAGGCATCCAGTTCCGGAATGGAATCCACGAGCACTTCGGCCCCGGCATCCAGCAGTTCCTTCCGGGACCCGTAGCCATAGGTGACACCGATCGCGCGGAGGCCATGGCCCCGGGCCGCGTGCATGTCATCGCCGCGGTCGCCGATGAAATAGCCGCCCGGCCAGATGGTGCCCGACTGCCGCAGCCGTTCCAGCACCACGGTTTTGGGCTGCCAGGCGCCCTTCAATTCCGCCCCGAAGATCTCGTCGAAAATGAGATTCAGATCGAACTGGTAGGTGATGCGCCGGGCGAAGAGGCCCGGCTTGCTGGAAACTATGTAGATGCGGTGGCCCTGGCGCTTGAGCCGCGCCAGCATGAGGTGCGCGCCTTCGTAGACCTCGTGCTCGAAGACGCCGTCCTCGCGGTAGGCATCCAGGTAGCGGTCCAGGGCTTCCTCCAGCCGGTCGGGTGCTTCGAGGCCCGGGAGGCGCGCCAGGCTTTCGCGCATGCCGAAGCCGATCCAATCCTGGAGGGTGGCCTCAGCGGGGCAGGGCAGGCCCATCTCCCGGCACACCCGCGCCACGCAGTTCCGCACCCCTAGCAGCGGATCCACGATGGTGCCGTCAAGGTCGAAGCAGATCAGGGCCATCCCGTTCGATCCCCCACGATCATGCGTAGTGAGCCGCGATGCATTCGCGGATGAAGGTCTTGGCCTCGTCGATGCCGGCCCAGCCGTCGCTGTGGACGTCTTTTTCCTCGAGGTCCTTGTAGGTGACGAAGAAGTGCTCGACCTCCTTCATGAAGTGGGGCGGCAGGTCGGCCAGGGATTCGACATGGGCGTAGTTGGGATCGTCGGCGGCGACGCAGAGCACCTTGTCGTCCCGGCCCTTGTCGTCGTGCATCTTGAGCAGGCCCACGGGGCGGGCCCGGATCACCACGCCGGGGTAGGTGGTGCCGTTGATGAGCACCAGCACATCGCAGGGATCGCCATCCGGCGCCAGGGTCTTGGGGATGAAGCCGTATTCGGCTGGGTAGTGGAAGGGCGAGAAGAGCACGCGGTCCACGAACACCAGGCCCGTCTCATGGTCGATCTCGTACTTCACGCGGGAGCCCGTGGGGATCTCGATGATGGCGTTGATGATGTCCGGCGCGAGTTGGCCAGGGCCGAGGCTGGGGTGGGGCATGGGCGCTCCTCAAAGATCACAGCTGAAGTGCCCATTTTCGCACGGCCGGAGTTCAGGCCGTGGCTGGAATCCCGACCACCCCTGGGCCGGCCTTATGGAGCGCAGGCCGCCAGCACTTGGGTCTGGGAAGGCTGGCCCGCGGGCGCGAGGGTCAGCGTGCCGCAGGGCAGGCCGAAGGCCGCGGTGGTGGCCGCGCCGCCGCGGGCGAAGGCGATGGTGCCGCTCACTGGGTAGCAGCAGCCCTCGGCCCAAGTCAGCGGTGCGGTGTTGGCGATGGTCCCGCTGGTGAGGGTGCCATTGTCTGAGAGGCTGAAGCTGCCCCACAGCTTGTAGGTGCCCGTGGCGGCCCAGTCCGCGGTTAGGGCCGTGTCGTAGAGGTAGTTCTTGTTGGTGTCGGGATGAGCGGAATCCGAAAACACGGCGGACAGATGAGTGGCCTGGAGGGTGGCATGCTTCGCGGCCGCATCGAGTTTCAGGTTCTTCGACCCGTTGAAGGTCCAGGTTCGCGAGTCCTTGTGGGCCACCAGATTCTGGTAGGTCACCGAGAACTCCGTGGCTTGGGCATTGAAAGCCAGGGTCACGCCGCCATTGAGGGTGCCTCCATCAGGCCCCGCACAGGCGGTGAAGCTCAGCGCCACGGTGGTGGTTCCGCCCGCCAGGGTGGTGGTCAGGCCGACGCAGGTGGGCAGGGCAGGGAGGCTCAAGAGCTGGCCATCCCCGGAACGAATGAATCCGGGCATCCGGGAGGCCACGGCGGCGCTATGCTCCACGGTCAGGAAGCCCCAGGTAGCGGCGCGGGCGTCGTCGGCACTCATGGGTTTCACCACGGGAGCCGTCGGGGCATCGCCCTTGGGACTTGAACCCCCGCAGGCAAGCAGGCAAGGCAGAGCAAGGGGCAGGCATCGCATCAGGCGCATGGATCCTCCGGGACGATCACCCTAGGAGCATAGGCTTCTCCCACCCAGTAGACCAGCTCCAGTGGATCCCGCACGGGCCATAAAGCCATGCTCGCCCGGGCGCCGGGATGCAGGTGGCCCAGGTCTCCACGGCCAAGGCTGCGGGCGGCGTGGAGGGTCATGGCGGTGAGGGCTTCTTCAAAGGTCAGGCGCAGCTGCAGGCAGCCCAGGCGGAGAACCAGCAGAGGATCCAGGCAGGGGCTGGACCCCGGGTTGAAGTCCGAGGCCAGGGCGACCCGGCAGCCGGCTTCGATCATTTTCCTGGCCGGCGCCCACTCCCGCATACCCAGGCACAGCGTCGTGGTGGGCAGCAGAATGGGCGTGACGTGCGCCGCGGCCATGGCTCGCATGCCCACGTTCGAGCAGAACATCAGGTGGTCGGCGGAGGCCGCGCCCAACTCGGCCGCCAGTTCCGCGCCGCCGGTCCAGCTCAGCTCGTCGGCGTGGATGCGCGGCTGGAGGCCGAGGCGTTTCCCGGCTTCGAAGATGCGGCGGCCCTGATCCACGGTGAAGACGCCGCCCTCGATGAACACATCGCAGTAGCGCGCCACGCCCGGGTGGCGCCGCACCAGTTCCGGGAGCCATGTTTCCGCCACTACTTGGGCGTAGCCTTCGGCATCCCCGGCGAATTCCAAGGGGATGTCGTGGGCTGGCAGGAGCGTGATGTCCAGGCTCCAGCCCCGGCGCCGCAGCTCTCCATAGGATGCCAGCAGGCGGGATTCCGCCTCCAGCTCCAGGCCGTAGCCGGTCTTGGCCTCTACATGGCCCACGCCCCGCTCGCGCAAAGTCCTTAGCCGGCCTTCGCCCAGTGCCACCAGCTCCGCCACGCTGGCGGCGCGGGTGGCGCGCACGGTCTCCCGGATGCCGCCGCCCTCCGCGGCGATCTGCGCGTAGGGGACCCCATGCAGCCGGCGGTTGAATTCGCCGCTGCGGTCGCCGCCAAAGAGCAGGTGGGTATGGGGGTCCACGAAGGCCGGCAGGGCCCAGGCCCCCGCGCCGTCGAGGCTCGGCGCGGCAGTCCACTCGGCGGGGAGGTCGATCCGCTTTCCCAGCCAAGCGATGCGGCCTCCCTCCAGCGCTATCGCCGCATCGTCGATGCGATCCACTTTCCAATGGGATTTCGGGTCCGGGGTCAGCAGACCGTTGAGGTTGGTCACCACGCTTCGGGCAATCATCGAGTCAGCCTTTCATCCCCTCATCCCCTCGAGGCGACTTCGCGGCGGATGAATTCGATCACGTCGTTCGTGTCGGTGCCGGGCTGGAAGACTTCACGCACGCCCTGGGCCTTGAGGGCGGGGATGTCCTCGTCGGGGATGATGCCCCCGGCGAAGACCAGCACGTCGTCGGCGCCCTGTTCCTTGAGCAGACGGATGATCTCCGGGAAGAGCTGGTTGTGGGCGCCGCTGAGGATGCTGAGGCCCAGCACGGCGGCGTCCTCCTGCACCACCGCCGCGGCGATCTGGGCGGGGGTCTGGCGCAGGCCCGTGTAGATCACTTCCATGCCCGCGTCCCGCAGGGCCCGCGCGATGACCTTGGCGCCCCGGTCGTGGCCGTCCAAGCCGGGCTTGGCGATAACGACGCGGATGGGGGCGTGGGTGGGGACTTGGGACACGGGGACTCCAGAGCTACCAGTCTTGAGTTTGCCGCAAGGCCTCGTAAAGCCCTATCGCCGCGGCCTGGGCGAGGTTCAGGCTGCGGTGGAAATCGCCGACCATGGGGATGCGCACCAGGCTGTCGGGATGGGCCTCCAGCAGGTCGTCTGGAAGGCCCTTGGTCTCACAGCCGAACACCAGGCCATCGCCCGCCGTGAACCGCGCCTCGGTGTGCTGGCGCGCCCCCTTGGTGCTGAAGAGCCAGAGCCGCAGATCCGGTTGGGCGGCGCGGAAATGCGCCCAGGTGTCGTAGTGGGTGGGATTCAGGCGTTCCCAGTAATCGAGCCCCGCCCGGCGCAAGTAGTAGTCGCTGGTCTCGAAACCGAGTGGGTGGATGAGGTGCAGCCTTATGTCGTTGGAGACGCAGAGGCGGCCGATGCTGCCGGTGTTTTGTGGAATCTCGGGCTGGTGCAAGATGATGTGGAACAAAGGAGCCCCGGATGAGCGCAGCGAATGAATGCCTGTTTTGCAAGATCGCCGCGAAGCAGATCCCTGCT
>JANXPB010000128.1 GCA_025357545.1 Holophagaceae bacterium | reverse complement strand
GAATGGGAAACCATTCCACCCGTTTTTTTGGTAAGGCAACTGGAAGCACCTGATTTATGGCGTGCTGCTGCTTCAGCACTCCAATCTGATCTATGATTCTGCATCATTGTCGAGTAGGCGCCCCCAGTTACCCGGGGGCACCTCTCACAGAACGTAAGCGCCAAACGAACCCCACCCTCCCAAGCCCACGCCGAGACGGATAAGGTGACGTTCACGTTGAATGTGGGGGCGGGATGGTGAAGCGGAGCGCGGCGGAGTGGCGGGGCCTTTTCGAGGCGCAGGCACGGAGCGGGTTGACGGCCAGCGAGTTCTGCAAGGAGCAGGGGCTGTGCCCGAAGTACTTTTCGCTCCAATAGAAATGTGGAGCAGACAATCCACGTCAATCCACTTCAATCCGGTCAGACCGGAACCTGCCATGGATCTGGGTTGCTTGGCATCTTGTCAAACCGATTTGCAGGCAGGAGAAAATTATTATTGAATGCAACTACGAATCAGGTCCGCCGTCCGAAGCTGCGCTCCAGTTCCCCAAGCGTGAGTTTCTTGATGATGGGGCGACCGTGGGGGCAGGTCTGGGGCACCTCGCAGGCCATGAGGTCCTGGATCAGGCGGGTGGCCAGTTCGGGAGTCAAGCGGTGGTGTTTCTTGATGGCGGCGCGGCAGGCCAGCTCGGCGTTGAGATCCTTGCGGAAGCCGTCCAGGCTGGCGCTGCCACCGGCCTGCAGGCGGGCGAGCAGGTCCTCCAGGAGCGAGGCGGGATCCCGGTCCTGAAGGAAGTCCGGCAGGCCGCGAACCAGTAGCGCGTCTTCGCCAAAGGCTTCCACTTCCACCCCCACGCGGTTCAGCTCATCCAGGAAGGGCGTGAGCCGCGACAGGGCCGCTGGTCCGAAGTGCACCACCTTCGCCGGCAGCAACGGCTGCACGGCGGGAGCATGGCTGCGCAAAAAGAGCCGCTCGAAGAGGATGCGCTCATGGGCCACGTGCTGGTCCACGATCCAGAGTTCAGGCCCCGCAGCGCCCAGGACTTCCGCCAACAGGTAGGTGTGTTCGAAGGCCCCCAGGTAGCGGAGCTCCCCATCAGCTTCCGGGGCCTCGGCCACACCATGGCCGGTCGGACGGAACGCGTAGGGGCGATCCAGCTCCGGGCCGACGCGTGGGGAGAAGGCCGGAGCCAGAGAACCCATGGCACCAGGCGCTCCGGCCGCCCCCACCCATAAACGCGGATGCTGCGGCTCCTGGCGGGCTGAAACCGGCAACTCGAATTCGTGCTCCGCTGGCTTCGGCGGCAGTTCCAGCACACTGGCGAGACCGCCGCGCAACTGTTCCCAGGCCGCCCGGGTGGCCCGCGCCACGAACGGGAAAATCCGGTTGGGTTCCCGGAACCGAACTTCTGCCTTGGTGGGATGGACATTCACATCCACAGCCTCGGCAGGGATGTCCAAAAAGAGCAGGACCGCCGGATAGGCCCCTTTCGGGAAGAAGCCCTGCCAGGCTTCCGACAGCGCCGCCAGCAGCAGGCGGTCCCGCACACTGCGGCCGTTGACGAAGAGGTACAGATGGTTGCGGTCCCGGTAGCTCAGCTCCGGTCCCGACAGGTAGCCATGCAGGGACCAGGGCGCCGCGCCGCTGCGGAAGGGCACCATCCCCGACAGCCTGTCACCCAGCAGCGGCACCAGTCGTGCGCCGGCCTCGGCCACCGGGGGCAGCACCAGCGACGCGCCGCGATCGCTGCGCAGGGTCCAATGCACGTCCGGCGTCGCCAGGGCCAGCCGCGTCACCACACCCCACAGGTGCGAATGTTCCGTGTCGGTGGATTTCAGAAAGCGCTTGCGGGCGGGCAGCTGCGCGAAGAGATCCCGCGCCGTGACGGTGGTGCCGCGGCTGCGCGGCGCCGCCTGTACCTCTTTGATGATCCCGAATTCCGAGCGCAGGCGATGGCCTTCTCCATCTGCTTCGGCGCTGTGCAAATCAAAGCGGGTGACCGAGGCGATGGAAGGCAGCGCCTCGCCGCGGAACCCGAAACTCGAAAGGTGGGTGAGATCCTCCGGGCTGCGCACCTTGCTGGTGGCATGGCGTTCCAGGGCCAAGTACAGATCGTCCCGGCCCATGCCGCAGCCATCATCCGCCACCGACAACAACCGCCTGCCCCCGTCCTCCCACTGGATCTCAAGGCGCTTGGCCCCGGCGTCGAGGGCGTTCTCCACCAACTCCTTCAGGACCGAGGCGGGTCGCTCGACGACTTCACCGGCCGCGATCTGGTTCGCCACCTGGTCGGAAAGCACTCGGATTTTCGCCATGGTCAGCCCGTTTCCCTGTCAGTGTGGCCGGTGAGTCGCAGACCTAAAGTTTCTGGCCTTTCAGCGCTCCGCGCTTCAAGGCCGGGACCGGCCGCGATCTGGTTGGCGACCTGCTCGGAGGAACCGCGAAGACGGGGCATGGCACCAGTCTAGACCGCCCGCGGAATAGACTTCAGGAGGGATTCAAGGAGACCGGTTCGGGTGCCTCGGTGGCCGTGCTCTCAGCCCGGGCAGGCATGAACAAATGCACGGCGTAGCCCAACAGGAACAACAGGCTGGCAAGGCCATGAACCCAGGCGCAGGCCCCACGCCAGGTCGGATCCGTCGCCACCTGCACGAGATAGCCCGCCATCACCATGGGGCCCATGATGAGTGCGAGAACCACACCCGAAGGCCGGCCCGACGCCCGTCCGCGGCGCCACAGGGGTAGCACGTGCACTTTCACGACCAGGCCCAGGGTGAAGACCAGCACCGGCGCCGTGAGCACGTGGAGGTGTTGAAGGAGCGCTTGAAGCGGATGAGGCTCAAGGCCGAATTCACCCGCCCGCTGGCCGAAGTAGCGCAGCCATCCATACAGCAGGCCTGTGAGGCCCACCAGCAGCGAGGCGACGTGCAGGCTCCAGCGTTCCAGCAAGGTCATTTGCCACCATACAGGATCTGGCATAGCGCCAGGCAGCGCCGAGAGGCATCGGTCATCGCGTTGGCGGTGAGCGTCGCGCCGCCAAGGGGCCGGATACCGCGTTTGAGGCTGAGCTCGTCGTCCAGTTTGTGCCCGTTGAACTGTTGCTTCCAGGCGTCCTTCGCCAGGTATTCCTGGGGCTCGTGGAACTGGATGACTTCCACCCGGATGATCTTCCACTCGCAGGAGACCGCCACCATGGTGGTTTCATTGAGAGTCCGCACCCGATGGGTGTCAAAGAAGGCCACCCCCATGGATTTACCGTCCTTCACCGCCTCATAGGCCACCCACCACAGTCCGGGCAGATCGCGCTGGGAGAGCCGGTTCACTCGCCGGGCCTGGTCCTCGGTGAGGAAGTGTTCGTGGCGCGTGAAAGTCGCGCCGGGGTAGGCCAGCTTGAGAGCGTCCTCGCGCGTGGGTAGTGCTGCCGCCAGACTGATCGTGGCGAGAGCCAGGAAGGCTGGGAGAACTGGACGCATGTCAGAAGTAATACCCCAGAGCGATATTGAACTGGTTCCGGCCGCTGCGGGCATGGTTCTCGAGCTGCTGGTAGTCGGCTTTCACCGCCACGTTGGGAATGGGCTTGTAGTTCACGCCCACCGTCAACACGGTCTGGTCGTTGGCGCCATCCGCCACCACGCCGCTCACCACTTCGGACTGGGTGTTCAGCCGCTCCCAGCGCAGGAAGGGGATGAGGGCCTGCTTGCCGCCCCGCAGCAGATCGTAGCCGGCTTCCAGATAACCGCCGAACTGCCGGGTGCCCACCTCGCGGGGCGCGCTGCCCAGGGTCAAAGCGTCCACGCCGCCGCGGCTGTTGGAGATGGAGGCCAAGAGGCCCCGGGCCTGGAAGCCATTGGCGCGGTATTCCGCATGGACATCCAACAGGGTCGTGGTGATGGCCTGGCCCTCGCCGCTCTGGTTGCTATTGCCGCTGTAGAAGCTGGCGCCCACTGTGGCGCCGGGCAGGAAGGTCCAGTCCAGGCGGCCGGTCCATGCCAGGCTCGCGGCGTTGGCCTTCTTGCCGGACTGCCGCCCGCCCTTGATGCCGCTGGCGCTGAAGCCTTCGGTCTCGCCTTCGACGCCCTTCCCCAGGGCGCTGAGACCGTTCACAAGGTATAGCTGGTACGAGAAGTTGGCAGGCAGGTCTCCATGGATGCCGACACCGTTCTCATGCCAGGTGCTGGGAATGATCGTCGTTTCCGTGAATGGGCGCCGGGAACCCAGGAAGGCCGGGGGTTCATGCTGTTCGTTGATGAAACCCACGGGCATCAGGACCATGCCCGCGCGGATGTTCACGCCCTTGTTCAGCAGGAAGTCCAGGTAGGCGAATTCCACCTTGGCTTCACCCTCCTTGTGCTCGTCGCTGTAGCCGCCGTGCTCGAATTCCAATTCGGAGTTGAAGACGATGCGGTCGCTGAACTTGTAGCCCGTATACAGGATCACCCGCAGGGCGTCCACACTGCGTTCATTGGACATGCGGCTTCCGTCCTGCACCTTGCTGGCAACGTTCGAATACAAAAATTCCCCATAGCCGCCGATGCTGAGGCCGCCCTTGCTCTCGTAGACCTTCGAGGCCGCCGAACCCAGCCCGTAGCGGCCCTGTTCCTGGGCTTCGGGCATGGCGCCGGTTTCCTTGGCCTCCAACTGCTTGCTGAGGATGTCCAGCTTCCGCTCCAACTCCTGGATGCGCTTCTCGTTGTCCGGTTTCGGCGCCTCCTGGGCAAAGGCGGGCGCCGCCAGCAGGGTCAGGGAGAGGGCAGTCAGAAGGGATTTCATCGTGGCTCCGGGGTGGGGGAATAAGTGGGTCATCGAGTCGGCAGGGGAACGGGTTCCAGGGCCTTGAAGGCGGGGCTCATGCAAACGCTGCCATCGTTGCGGAGAAAGATCGCGGCAATGCGATGCCGCCGGGACCAGGCCAGGCCTGCTTCAGGGCCCATCACGTAGAGCGCAGTGGAGAGACAGTCCGCGTCCAGACCATTGGCGGCGAGGACCGACACACTGCCCCAGTCTTCACAGAGTCCTCCTGTGCGGGGATCCACAATGTGGCGGCCGTGTTCCGAAAGCCCGCTACTGGCGAGGCTCGCGGCCTTCAGCAGCAGGGCAAAGCGGGGCTTTTGCCGGTCTTTGGGGTCGGCGATGGACACTTGAATGGCTGTGCCGAAGACCAGCAGCTGGCCGCCAAAATCCAGGCAACCGGAAGGGCAACCCTTGCGGGTGAGTGCAAGCTTCATGCGGTCCAGGGCATAGCCCTTCAGGAATCCGCCTTCCTCCAAACCCGCGCCGTGGTCCAGCTGGGCGGTGCCGTGGCGGACATCCAAACGTAACAGGCGTGACCCGCTGGCGGCCCGGGCCTGCGCCAACTCAGCGGCGCCCAGGTCACGTCCACCGTCCCGCACCCCGTGGGCTGACAGCAGGCGGAACAGCACCGGATCGAAAGTTCCGCCCGTGCGGCGGCACCAGCCCTGCGCCCTCTTCAGCAGGTTCAGCCATTCCTCGGCAAGGGGCAGCGCCTCGCCCTCTGCGGCATTCAAGCGCGAGAACAGGCTGTCCGCGTGCCAGGTGGATCCCGCCGCTTCGATGCGGGCGCACTCTGCAATGGCGGATTCAGTGCCCTGCTCCACGGCCTGCGGTGAGGCACCCTGCACCTGGAAGGTCAACCGGGTCCCCATGGCCAGCACCTGCCGCTCAGAGGTCACTGGGCCTGCGGGGGTCTGGCAAGGCAGGGCTCCCCCCAGCAGCATGGCCAGGGTCAGGGGTGCGATGGTGCGGATGCGGATCAATTCAACCTCTACTGAGACTCAGTCTCTATATTTAGAAATCCCGGGTCAAGGCAAAATTGAGACGAAGTCTCTGTTGTGACCGAAGTCAATCGCTGGGGCTCCATTCCGCCCGCCCCCAGGGGGCCTTCCGTCAGACTGGGGGGCATGCGTCCGATCTTTTTCTGCCTGCCAGCCCTCCTCTGGTCACCCCTCCCGATCCGGGCCCAACGGGTCCAAACCCCGGATGCCCCTTGGAAGACCATCACCACCACGCACTACCGCATCCACTACCCCGCCGCTCCCGCCGGTGGTTTCGAGCCCTTCGCGCGGGAGGTCGCGGCCCGGATCGAGGGCATCCACGCCACCGTCACGGCTCAGGGCGTGGGCTACGAATCACCGCGCGTGGTGGATGTGCTCATCCGGGATCCCCTGCTGGAAGCCAATGGCTCGGCCCTTTCATTGCTGGACCACCCCTTCGTCGAATTGTGGAAGACACCCCCGGATGCGGACAGCGCCATCGCGCATTTCACCAGCTGGCCCGAGTTGTTGCTGACCCACGAACTGGCCCACATCCACCACCTTACCCGGCCCCAGAACCGTCCGAACCTGTGGGACCGGTGGCTGGACCTGCCAGTGGGCCCCATTGCGCTCAAGGCGCCCCGCTGGGTGGTGGAAGGCTACGCCACGCTCCTCGAAGGACGCCTCACCGGCAGCGGGCGGCCCCATGGCGCCTATCGCGCCGCGGTGTTGCGCCAGTGGGCCCGGGAAGGCCGGCTGGCGGCCTACGGCGCACTCAATGGCAGTGCGGGGTTTCGCGGGGGCAACATGGCCTACCTGGTGGGCAGCGCCTTTTTGGAATGGTTGGAGCGGCAGAACGCCGGCGATCCTGAAATACTCCGGAACTTGTGGCTGCGGCTGGCCTCGAAAAAACGCCGTGGCTTCGAGGCGTGCTTCAACGCCACTTTCGGCCTCCCGCCAGAGGTGGCGTATAACCGTTGGCGCGCCGAGACCACCCACGCTGCCCTGGATTGGGAGCGGCGCCTGAAGGTGCCTGGACCCGAGCGGGAAGGGAGTCTCTGGGCGCATATCCCCGGCGAAGTGACCGATCTCGCCGTGAGTCCCGATGGCACCCAGCTGCTGGCGCGGATCATCACCCCCGACTTCAAGGGGCTCAAGGTGTGGAACCTCAACTCACCCCCGGGTCCCGCCGCAAAACCGGTTGGCCGCGTGGCGGAAATGCCGGACCCCAACGAGGTGGCGGACCGCCCCTTCCCGGTGCCGGTGCGGAAGGCGGACTGGGAGCTGGGACGCCGGGACGGCCATGTGCCAGGCCACGCCGCCTGGCAGCCTGGGGTGGACGGCAACGCCACGATTGCCCTTGGCCTGACACTCCCGGGCGAGGATGGCGCGCTGCAACTCCACGCGGCCACCTGGGACCCCGAGCGATCCATTCTTAACGTCGAACGAAATGGGCCCACCGCCCCACCAGCGGACTCGAACTACCGAATCTCCGAAGCCGGTGGCACTTGGAACATCGAAGGCCGCAGGCCTGGTGAAGCCTCCTTCCGCGCGCTCACCCGCTCCCTCTCCGCCGCCTGGAATCCAGCGCCCACCCCCGATGGCCAGTGGCTCTACTACACCCAGCTCACGGCGACGGGTTGCGAGATCCGCAAGCTGGACCTCTCCTTGCGGCCACTCAATGCGGAAACACCGACGTTGGATGGCGCGCCCTTCACGCCCCGGACCATCCTGCCGCCCGCGGATGAAGCCTCTCACCTCCCGCCCCCGGTGACGCCACCTCTGCCCCATGACTATGCCAGCCGCGAAACCATCTGGAATGGCTTGCGCTCCGGCGCCACCCTCGCGCCCTCAGGGGAATCCTACGAACTGGGCTACGGCGGCTCGGATCTGCTGGGTCGCCTCTCCTGGCTGGCTCTCGCCGGCTTCGGGAATAGCGCCGGTCCGCGCGGCGCTGCGCTGAGCTTCGCCTACCGGGGCTGGCGCTGGGCCCCATCACTGCACGTGTTCTCCTCGCTGGAACGCCCGTCAGGGCAGCGTTTCGTGCCCCTTCCGGGATGGGACCGGCAGCGCAGCGGCGCCGAAGCCGCCTTCACCTTCGAGTCCAGAAACACGACGCCGGCCACCTTCAGGCCAGTGCTCTTCGTGGAGCGGGCGCAGTTCCAGGACCCCTCGCAACCCGCCGCCAGCCGTGGCTTCGCGGGCCTCGAGCTGGGCCTCACCCACTTCTGGGGCCGGGGTGAACACTGGGGTCTGCGGCTCGCGGCCCAGGCAAGGGACGGCGTCGGCCGCACCGCGGGAAAGGATTGGCAAGCCCAGCGCGGCCAGGTGACGGCACAGTTCTCCACGCCTCTGCTGCCATTCACCTTGAGGGCCGAATCCGCCCGCGTGCTGGGCCAGCCCACCCCCTTGGACCGCCTCCATCTCGGCGGCCTGGGCACGAGCCTGGTCCCCGCCAGCCCGAACTGGAATCAGCTCGAGCAGCCTGCCCTGCCTGCCTACAGCGGCTCCGGCGACCGGGCCCACCGCCTTCGGGCCGAGGTGGGAACCAGCCTGCGGGCCTATCTCGAACACACGGCCGTCTGGAATCACACCCAGGGCCGCGCGCCCTTCACTCGGTTGGCCGGCGTGGAATTCGACTTGATCAGGGCTCTGGGCGAAACGGACACGGTGCGGCGACTGGCAGGACGCCTGACCTTTATCGCCGGCGTCCATCGAATCCTGTATGACCCGACGCCTGACCACCTCATGCGGGATCGCACCGTAGGCACGTTGAGCCTGGTCCTGAGGCCGTAGACTGATGGGAACAGCGGGAGGGTCCATGCAGAACAGCCAGGCTGATCAGTTCCTGCCGCCGAGCCCCGGACCAGTGGACCCAAGGCAGCCGCATCCATGATCTTCTTCATCGCCTTCGGCCTGATCCTGGCTCTCCAGCTGCTCCATTGGCACGTGCTCCGGCGCATCGAACCCCGTAGGCTGCGGCCTTGGCTGCCCTGGATCCTCGCGACCATCCATGTGCCGATGGTGATCTATTTCGCGCTCCGCCTCACGGGCATCACCCCCCATGGCTTCAGTGCCTTCCTGCGCCCCTTGGCCCGGGGCGGCTTCTATTTCCAGGCCTTGACCATCGTCCATCTGGGCATCCTCGCCTTCGCCGAACTGGTCTGGTGGCTCTGGATCCGCCATCATCTGCCGATCCTGGAAACTGAAGACGAAGCCGAATCCGAAGCCGAGGATCCTGCCCGCCGCACCTTCCTGCGGAAAGTGGCCACGGCGGGACTGGGCGCGGCGGCAGTGGGGACAGGTTGGGGGGCCTCGGAAGCCTACGGCACTCCGGAGGTCACGCGGCTCAACCTGAGCTTTCCCGATCTGCCGCCCGGGTTGGACGGCCTGCGGCTCGTGCAGCTTTCCGACCTCCATGTGGGGCCCATGCTCGGACCTCCCACGGTGGCGCGGTGGCGGCGGCTCACGGACCGCGAGCAGCCCGATCTGCTTCTGGTCACGGGGGATTTCGTGGATAGCCTGCCGGGCGAGGTGGCGCCCTTCCTCGAGGCCTTCGGCCATTTCCCCGCGCCCTTGGGCTGTTTCGCGATCCTTGGAAACCACGACTACTTCACCGATCCCAGGCCCATCTGGCAGGGACTTGAGGCGGCGGGTTTCCGCTGCCTGGAAAATGCCCATGCCCTGGTCACCCGCAACGGCGCGACTCTCGCGGTAGTCGGCATCTCCGATCCCATGGCCCCCAACGGCCGCTTCCGAGGCATCCGGTTCGGTGACGGCCCCCGGCCCGACGTGGCCATCCAGGGCATTCCTGACGACGCCTGGCGCCTCTGCCTCAGCCATCGTCCCAGCAACTGGGACCTCGCGGTGCGCACCGGCGCGCGGCTCACCCTGAGCGGGCACACCCATGGCGGCCAGGTGAACCTCATCCCCGGCGTGTCCAGCGCGCGCATGATGGGCCCCTATACCCGTGGGCTCTTCGAGGAAAACGGCTTCAAGCTCTACGTGAGCCGGGGTCTCGGCGTGGTAGGCATCCCCATGCGCCTGGGCGCGTCTCCGGAGCTGGTGGTCATCACGCTACGCCGAGGCTAGTCTCCCCACCTAAACGATGGTTCCGCAGTTGAGGCAGATCTGCCTCGACTGATACTCCGCAAGCTGGACCCGGTCTTTCCTGCGGGCCAGGATGAAGATGGGCACCCAGGCCAGCGCCGCCCCGGCAATGGGCAGGGTCGTGCGCAGGACCTTGCCCTCGGGGGCAAAGAAAGGCACCAGCAGGAGGATCCAGAACAGCGTGCCCATGATGAAGCCGTGGATGCTGGTAAGGCGGGTGGGCGGCGCGATGCGGGCCAGCAGATCCAGATCAGGATCCGCCTTCCGCACCTCTTCGGCGTAATAGTCCGCCACCTCCATGAATTCGATGCCGCCGCAATTGGGGCAGGTGCTCATCGGGCCGCCGTGGCGCCGTCGTGCTCCCGGGTCCGGCCGAAAGGATCCCCAGCCTTCCAGGTGGGCAACCGGGGCGCATTGGCCACAGCATTGCCCAAGTTCAGCGTGAACTGCGCCTGCTGCACCATGCCCGAAAGATCCCAGGCGGGATCGTATTCATCCGTGACCTGGTGGTACCGCTTGCTGTAGGCCTTGGCCTTGGCCATGGAGCCGGCTTGGTCCTTGAGGAAAGCCTTGCCGGGCTCGATGGAGAAGGCCGGCACGCCCACTTTGGCGAAGCTGAAGTGGTCACTGCGGAAATAGCCGCCACCCAAGTCCGGTTCCGCCTGGGCGATGTCCAGGCCCATGGCCTTGGCCGTGACAACAGCCATGGCGCCCAGGCTGGTGCGTTCGCTGCCCTGGGTGCCGATGTCGCGGGTGCGGCCCACGAAATTCAGGCTATCCAGGTTCAGGTTGGCGGCGGTCTTTGCCAACGGCCACAGCGGGTGCTGGCCGTAAGCTTCGCTGCCCAACAGGCCTTGCTCCTCGGCGCACACCAGCAGGAACATCTGGCTGCGCTTGGCGGGATGCCGCACGGCGGCCTCTGCCATGGCCAGCACCGCGGCAGTCCCCGAAGCGTTGTCCACGGCCCCGTTCCAGATCTGGTCCCCGGCTCCATCGGCCTTCCCAAGGTGGTCCCAATGGGCGCTGTAGATAACGACTTCATCCTTCAACCTCGCGTCCACGCCCGACACCACCCCCGCGATGTTGGCCTGGTCCACTTTGCGCACGTCGCAGCGCACGCGCCCTTCGGCCTTCAGGTGGAGGGGCACGGGCTGGAAGTCGCGGCGCTCGGCTTGGGCGCGGAGCTGGTCGAGATCCTGGCCCGCAGCGGCGAAAAGCTTTTTCGCCGCTTCGTTGGTCAGCCAACCCTGGAGGTCCGTGCCGCCAATACCTTCGGCCAGCTGGAAGCGTTCATGGGTCCAGCTGTTCTGCACCACGCTCCAACTATAGGTGGCAGATGCGTCGGTGTGGATGAGCAGCACCCCCGCGGCGCCGCGGCGCTTGGCCTCCTCGAACTTGTAGGTCCAGCGGCCGTAATAGGTCAGGGATTTCCCGCCGAAACGGTCGGGTTCCTCCGGCGTGGGCTGGGGATCGTTCACCAGCATCACCAACAGCTTGCCCCGGCAATCCAGGCCCTTGTAGTCGTCCCACTTCTCCTCCGGAGCCACGGCGCCGTACCCCACGAAGACGAGGGGCGCATCAAAGGCGGCTTCGGGCTTCGCGCTCCCCGAGGCGAACACGATCTGGTCGCCGAAACTGAAGGTGAGGTCCTCCTTGCCTCCTGTGAAATGCAGGGTAGATTCCGAGGCACGGGTCTTGATGCCGGCGATTTGCACGGGCTGGCGGAAACTTGCGCCATTGCCGGGTTTCAGCCCCAGGGCCTCCAGCCGGGTTTCCAGGTAGCGCATGGTGAGTTCGCCGCCCCGCTGGCCGGTGCCGCGGCCTTCGAGCAGGTCGTCCGAAAGGAAGGCCAGGTGGGACCGCAGGGCGGTTTCCTCCACTTTCACCGTCTGGGCCGCGAGCAGTGCAGGCAGGGCCAAGGCCACCAGTGATGTCATGCGCATGGGCAAACCTCCATCGGGTTGATTCTAGCGGTATCCGCCGGGAAGCGGCCCCTAGGGTCGCGTCCACGCGGAGGCCTGGAAGCCTTCGCCGTCCCAGCTCAAAGGATGGGGGCGGAAACAGCTGGTGGGGCCCGGCTCCACGCCCCAGCCGGCGGGCCACACTTTGGCCGGGACGAGTTCAGGGTGGGCGGTGCGGACCCAGGCGCGATGGTATTCGCCTTCTTCTGGCAGCCAAGAGCACACGGCATAGATGAGCAGGCCGCCGGGGGCTAGCTTCGGGATGGCCGCCCGCAGCAGATCCCGCTGGAGTTCTCCCAGGCGTCCCAGATCGATGTGGCCACCGATCCACGGCATTTCAGGATGCTTTTGCAGCGTGCCGCTGCCGGAGCAGGGTGCGTCCAAAAAGATCAGGTCGAAGCTCCCGGAGCTATGCGCCAGGAAATCCGCCACCTCCGCCACCACCACCTGGGCCTGGACGCCGCGCCCGGCGAGGTTCTGCTCCAGCCGTTCCGCCCGCTTCGGCTCCCGCTCCACCGCGGTGATGCGGGCTTCGGGAAAGCGCAGGCCCAGGGCCGTGGTCTTGCCGCCCGGGGCGGCGCAGGCATCCAGCACGTCCACCGGCCGGCCTTCCCATGCAAAGGCCATGAGGGCCTGGGAACTGCGGTCCTGCACCATGCCGGCGCCACTTCGCAGCCATTCGCCCGGAAAGGGCGCGCCTTCCTGCAACTTCCAACAGCCCGGCAGCTCGGAGTCCCCCTCCAACTCCGCCGGAGCAGCGCCCCGCAGCACCCGGAAAGCCGGGCGGGGAGGAGCCTGCAGTTTCGTCCAAAGCGCTTCGATTTCAACGGAAGAGGGCTGCCCCTGATGCACTTGGTGGGGCGCCAAGGCCGCTTGCAGCACCCTATCGACAAAGGCTGTGCGATCCAGCGCCGCCGGCAAGCGGTCGAGGTCGGCCTTCAGCACTGGGCCTTTTTCCGCGGCCCGCCGGAGGATCGCGTTCACCAGGCCTTGGTGGGGTGCAAAGCCCAAGGAGGGCTCGCACATCAACTCCACGGATTCGTTCACCGCCGCATGGGCTGCCACGCCGTCCATCCAGGCCAGTTGGGCCAGGCCCATGGCCAGCGCCACTTGGGAGCCCAGGGGAAGGCTCCGTGACGGCTCCTTCAACTTGGGCTTCACGTAGGCCTGGAGCCGCCCCCAGCGCCGCAGGCAGGCTCCGAGCAGCGCCTGGGCAAAGATCGCGTCCGCATGGGATAGCCCCACGTCCCAGTGCTCGGCCACCCGATGCCCAGCGCCGAACACCCCATGGAGGGCGCGGGCGACGGCATGGCGGGCTGGTGTGGGCATGGTGGGCTTAGGTCCTGGGCGTCGAGGGGCAGGGCTGAGTATGGCGCGAAGCGGCGAGGGAAGGACACCTGGCCTGGAGAACCGCGCCGCCGGCGGTCTCCGAACGGCTTAGACGATCTTGCATTGAAGCAATGCATCCTCGTCAAATTCGTAGCTGGCACACAGTCGGTGGTAGCCGTCCGCGATCACCACCTTGCCATTCTGTTCGTCCCGGACCAGAAGAAGGGGAGAGAGACTCGTCCCCTTCCGGCTTTTTTTCCGGTCCTTTTCGACGTGCGCATTGCTCAGACCCAATAACGAGAGTTGCGAAACGATGAAGATGTCCTTGGCTTTGAATTGCACGATGGGAGCGATTCTCAAGCTGGCCACCACCTGGGCGGCCCTGTCCTCGTGGTAGAGGATCCTGAGAAAGAATTCGGCGGCCGGGTAGTCGTGCTCCTCAGCGTCGGGAAGCCATTTGATTTCTTTCACCCTTCGCTTTAGCCATTTTGATTTCTCCATAGCGAGGTCGCTCAGGCCGGTGCTGGCTTGGTCAGGCTCCACCTTAACTTAATGCGCCAGTGCCAAAGCGCCCAGGGGCCCCGCAGAACGGCCCCCCCGCTACACTGGATGGATGTCCGATTCTCCTTCTCCTGTGGCCCGCGTGGTGCGCGGCCTCACCCAGGACCACCACATCCGCATCGCCGCCCTGGACGCCACACCCCTGTGGGACGGCGTGCGGCGGGGCCATCCCCACCTGCAGGGCGATGCCTGCGCCTGCCTCACGGAACTCCTTTCGGCCACGGCGCTGGTGCAGAGCCGCGGGCATTCTGCCGAGCGCTTGCAACTGCTCTTGAAGGGCTCGGGCCGGGCCCGGGCGGTGGTAGCGGATGCCTGGCCCGACGGCACCATCCGCGGCGTGCTGGACCTGTCTGATCAGCAGGAGGGCGCGTGGGTGCTGGCCCCCGGCACCATCCAGGTGATGCGCTCCAACCCGGACGGACAGCCCTACGTGGGCCACCTCGAACTGGTGGAGGGGACGGTCGCCGCCCAGGTGGAAGCCTATCTCCAGATTTCCGAGCAGGTGCAGGCCAGCGTCACACTTTGGTGCGACCCCTCCACTGGAGAAGCCGGCGGCCTCCTGGTGGAGCCCCTGCCCCACTGTCCGCCGGAGCGGCTGGCACGCCTGGTGGATGCCATCGAAGGGTTGGAAGTCGTTCCGAACTGGGAGCGCAGCACCGAGTTCCTGCTGGCCTGGATCAACCAGGGCGAGGGCACCGAAGAGATTTCCGCCACGGAGCTCCACTATCGCTGCCGCTGCAACCGGGAGTCACTGCTGGGCACTCTGCGCGGGTTCCCCCTGGAACAAAAGGTCGACCTCTTCGCCGAGGGAAACACCTTGGACGTGCGCTGCGACTACTGCGGCAAGGCCTACCCCATCACCCGCGACGATCTGTTGGCCGGGCTGGAGCCAGGTTCCACCGAACCGAGTCAACCATGACGGGAGCGCCGGTCCAGATCACGGTGCGTGGCCGGCCCTTGGGCTCGCGCTTTTCCGTGTGGCTGAATTTCCGGCTGGTGCCCTTCCTTGCTGCGCACTTGGTGAAGCTGCTGACCTACACCCTTCGCATCAGGTATCAAGGCCTCGGTCCGGTGCAGCATTTGGTGGACGCAGACCGGCGTTTCATCCTGGCCTTCTGGCATCGGCGGCTGGTGATGATGCCGCTGGCCTACCCCTTCCGCCGGGCGCGCGTGGACGGACAGGCGCGGGGCGTGGCGATCCTGGCCAGCGACAGCAAGGATGGGGAGCGCAGCACGGCGACCTGGAAGTGGTTCGGCATCCACGCCGTGCGCGGCACGGCGGCGGACGACGGCGCCAAGGCCCTGGTGCGCATGATCCGGGCCGTGAAGGAGGGCTGGGATTTCGGCATCACGCCCGATGGCCCCAAGGGCCCTCGGCAGGAATTGAAACCTGGCGTCATCGCCCTGGCGAAGAAGACCGGCGCCGCCATCGTGCCGGTCTGCGTGGCCTATGACCGCGCCTGGCAGCTCAGGACCTGGGACGCCATGCCCATCCCCAAGCCTTTCGCGACGTGCACGGTCCGCTTCGGCGAGCCCCTGGACGTGCCGCCGAAGGCCGACGATCGCGAGTGGAATCCACGGGTGGAAACCGCGCTCAACGAACTGGAAGCCTGGGCGGAGGAATTGCGCCTTGCGTGAACTCGCGGTCGTCGCGCTGTCCGGAGGCCTGGATTCCTGCGTCGCCACGGCCATCGCCCGGGACTTGGGGTTCGAGCTGGCGCTGCTCCACGCGGACTATGGGCAGTTGACCGAAGCGCGGGAGCGGCGGGCCTTTGGCGAGATCGCGGACTTCTACGGCACGCCGCCCGCCCGGCGCCTGGTCATCTCGTTTGAGAACCTGCGGAAGATCGGCGGCTCGGCCCTCACGGACCCGGCCATCGCCCTGCCCGAAGGCGATCTGGACCGCCCGGGCATTCCCGCCAGCTACGTCCCCTTCCGCAACGCCCACCTGCTCAGCACCGCTGTTTCATGGGCCGAAGTCCTCGGCGCCACCGCCATCTTCGTGGGCTTCGTGGAGGAGGATTCCTCGGGCTACCCCGACTGCCGCGAAACCTTCCTCAAAAGTTTCGAGGCCGCCGCCAACCTGGGCACCCGGCCCGACACCCAGCTGGTTTTCCACGCCCCCCTCATCCACTCCCGCAAAGCCGAGATCGTGCGCCAGGGCCTGGCATTGGGGGCCCCGCTGCAGCTCAGTTGGTCCTGCTACCGCAATGAAGACAAGGCCTGTGGCCGTTGCGATTCCTGCCTGCTGAGGCTCAGGGGGTTCCGGGAAGCTGGAGCTGAAGATCTCATTCCCTACGGGGAGCTTTGAGATTTGATACCAAGTTGCATTCAATAAAATAGAACCACCAAGACACCAAGGGCACCAACAAGCTACCTCATGTGCCAGCTTCGCGGATCAATTCGGGCGGTTCGGCGGTGGACTCACGCTCGGTGTGATCCACGCCGGGCCGCCTGAATTTGCGGGCCTTCAGCCCGCCGGCGCTACGCGCCCCACGAAGCAAGTTCGAACAGGGATCAAGGGTGGCGGAGCTTGGTGCTTTTCTTGGTGGCTTCGTGCCTTCTCGGTATCGGTTTTGCCGATACACGAGACATAGAGATAGGTGGTGGTGAATCTTTATCTTTTGAATGCAAATCAGTATGAGTAGATAGTCGAGAGCCAAGGGCTGCGCTTGACCCTCAACTCACCGAGCACCATTAAAATGCAAAAGGGCCACTCGCGCGGCCCTTTTGCTGGCTCGGGATAGAACTTACTTCTTGTCTTCCTTCTTGCCCTTCTTGGCCACTTCGGGCTCGGTGGGGGCGGCGACGACAGCCGCCTCGGCCGCCACTTCTTCCACGGTCTTGGCGCGAACGGAGCAGACCACTTCATGCTCATCGCCCAGGATGCGCAGCGTGGAGGCGAGCTCCAGCTGGTCGAAGCGCAGGGAATCGCCGACCTTCATGTTCTCCACGTTCACATCGATGTGGCCGGGAATGAGGCTCGGCAGGCACTCGATTTCCAAGGTGCGGTGCACAAAGTCGAGGGAGCCGCCCTGGCTCTTGACGCCAATGGGCACGCCATTCAGACGCACCGGCACCTTGACGCGCACCTTGTGGGTGGGATCTACCCGCAGGAAATCCACATGGAGCAGGCGGCCGGTGACGGGATGGCGCTGCACGTCCTGGATGATGACGTGGCGCTTGATGTCCGTGCCTTCACGCTGCATGTGGACCATGGAGTTGCGGCCGCTCTCGGAAGCCAGGATGCGGGCCACCAGCTTGGGGCTGATGGCGATGTTGGCGGGGGCCTCGTTCAGACCGTAGACCACCGCGGGCATCAGGCCCGACTTGCGCAGCTTGACGTTCGCCGCTTTGCTGAAATCCGTGCGAATCACGACTTGGATGGCTTCTTCACTCATGGTTCCTCCTACCTGACCGGTTCGATCCGGCCCTCTCGTTGGCAAAGGCCCGGGCGGGCCGATTTCGCACGTCCACGCTGGAAGGCGAAGGTATAAGTTTGCCTGAAAAGCTCTGTTTTTCAAGGGGAAACAGTTGTGGGGCGGTGAGGCCTGATAGCAAGTTGCATTCAATAAAATAGGTTCTTCGCTGAATTGTGTGGGTAGAGCTTCAGGGTGAGGTGGGCTTTTGGTCCACTGGAGAGCTGGACATGAACCTACTCTTCCCGGCGGCCCTCGGGCTTCAACCTCCAGGGGAGGTGAAGTCGCTGGAGGTCAATGCCCACGACACCGAGGCAAAGACCTGGCGCCACTTGGACTTC
>JANXPB010000074.1 GCA_025357545.1 Holophagaceae bacterium | reverse complement strand
GTCCCCTCAAAATCTGGTGTTTGGATGAGGCCAACGGAAAAGCGGAAGACCCACGCGCAGCCCTTGATGGGTTCGGTGCGGCTGGACTTGATGCTGAACATGGATCACGAGCTGGTGAGGCTGGCGTCAGCCATTGATTGGGCGGCGTTGGTGGAAGCCTTCGGACCATTCTACTCGGAGAAATCGGGGCGTCCCGGCGTGCCGATCCGCACCATGGCGGGACTGGTGATGTTGCAGCACACCTTCGGATTGTCGGACGACGCGGTGGTGGAGAAATGGCCGGAGAATGCGTACTGGCAGTTCTTTTGTGGCGAGGAATTCTTTCAGCATGAGCTTCCCATCAACCCGTCGCAGATGACACGGTGGCGTCGCCGCATCGGCGAAGCAGGCGTGGAGCGGCTGCTGAAGCTCACCATCGAGGCAGGGCTGCGGACCAAGGCCGTCACGCAAAAGCAGATGCAGGTGGTCGTCGTGGACACGACGGTTCAGCCCAAGGCCATCGAGCATCCGACGGATGCGCGACTGTTCCGGAAGGTGCTGCATCACCTGCTCCGCGTGGCGAAGGACACCGATACGAAGCTGCGGCAGAGCCACCGGGACCTCGCCAAAATCGCTTTCCTCAAACATGGACGGCACATGAAAGCCAAACAATTCAAGCGCGCGGCTCGTGAGCGGAAGAAGCTGAAGACCTACGCGGGGCGTGTGCATCGGGATCTGGAACGCAAGCTTTCCGGCGAAGCCTTCGAGAAGCACAAAGGCACGATGATCCTCGCGGAGCTGGTGCTCACGCAGGAGAGGAAGACGAAGAACAAGGTCTACTCGATGCATGCGCCGGAAGTGGAATGCATCGCGAAAGGCAAAGCGTCCAAGCCCTACGAATTCGGCGTGAAGACCAGCCTCGCAACCACAGCCAGAGGCGGATTCGTGCTGGGCGCCATGGCCCTGCCAGGCAGCCCCTTCGACGGGCACACCTTGGAAATGCAGTTGGAGCAAGTGGAGCGCCTGACGGGAACGATGCCCAAACGCTGTCATGTGGACAAGGGCTACCGGGGCCACGGTGTGGATCCTGAAAGCTGCCGCGTCCTCATCAGCGGAACTCGCAAGGACATCACCAAAGCGCTGAAGAAGGAGATGAAGCGAAGATCCTCCATCGAGCCCGAGATCGGCCATCAGAAGGCGGACGGAAAGCTCGGCCGGAACTGGCTCAAAGGAATCCTCGGAGATGCTCTTAACGCCATGCTCTGCGGAGTGGGCCACAACCTCCGGAAGATCCTGGCGCACCTGAGGCGCCTTTTTGTCCTTTATTGGGCAATGGTTCTGGCGACTATCCCGTCGCATGATCATGATCAGGTGCATGCAGCGTGAACGGCGCGGCTCGCAAAACCTCATTTTTCAGGACGGACCAAGGATGGACACCGAATCGGGGCGAAGCGGGGTTTCGGGCGCAGGGTGGCCGGGGCGTGGTGGAGCTTCTAAATCACCGGGCGCAATTTTTGTCTTTGTACCCGTATATCCCCGTGCGTCCTCGGCCAAAAACCTTTTAAGCCGGAGCCGCACAGGGATGAACGGGGACAACAAAATGAAAAACCAAAGCCATTTCAACCACGGATCAACAGGAATGCGGACCGGGAATCTGGATCAGCCCTCCCCTGGTGCGGCCATGGGCTTGCGCACGTCCTGGCCGATCAGGCCGTAGCTTTTGAGCTTGCGGTAAAGGGTCGCCTGCCCGATCTCGAGTTGCCTGGCGGTGTGGGTCTGGTTGCCGTCGTTTCCGGCCAGGGTCGCCAGGATGTGCTCCTTCTCCACCTCCTCCAGGGACCTCGTCCGGCCCAGCTCCGCCTTGGGCCGGACGGAGGCCATGCGCACCTCCTCGGGGAGATCCGTGAGTTCTAAACGCGTGCTGTCCGGCAGCGCGAGGGCCACCGCGCGCTCGATGGCGTTCTCCAGCTCGCGCACATTCCCCGGCCAGTCGTAGCGCATGAGGTGGTCGGCGGCTTCGGGCGCCACGCCCGAAATCTTGCGCTTCATCCGCAGGGCAGCCTCGGCGAGCATGACCCGGGCCAGGGGCAGGATGTCGTCCCGCCGCTTGCGCAGGGGGGGGAGGCACAGGTCCACCACGTTGAGCCGGTAGAAGAGGTCCTGGCGGAAGCTTCCGTCCGCCACGGCCTTGGCCAGGTCCCGGTTCGTGGCCGCCAGGATGCGCACATCGACCTTGCGGTCCTTGGTGTCGCCGACGCGGCGGATCTCCCGCTCCTGGATCGCCCGGAGGAGCTTCACCTGCATGCCCGGCGACACCTCGGCGATCTCATCCAGGAACAGCGTCCCGGTGTGGGCCGCCTCGAACAGTCCCGCGCGCTCCTTGGTGGCGCCGGTGAAGGCCCCCCGTGCATGGCCGAACAGCTCGCTTTCCAAGAGGCTCTCGGCGATGGCGCCGCAGTTCACCGCGATGAAGGGCCCTTCGGCGCGGGTGGATTCGTCATGCAGCAGCCGCGCGATGCGCTCCTTGCCCGAGCCGCTTTCACCGATGATGAGCACGGTGGAATCCACTTTGGCCACCCGCCGGGCGAGGTCTACCACCTTGCGCATCGTGGGGCTCTTGGCGACGATGCCTCGGGGCTCGTCGAAGTCGTGGACCACGCGCACCATGGCCACCTGCAGGGCGTCCGACAGGCGCTCCTGCTCTTTCCGCTCCGCCAGCACCTGCTCGTAGAGGCGGCGGGTGTCCATATGCAGGAGGCGCACCTCCACCATGTTGTGAACGCGCATCTGGACCTCGGCGAGGTCCAGGGGCTTACTGATGAAATCCTTGGCGCCGGCCTGCAGGGCCTGCAGCTTGTGCGCGGGTTCGGCGGTGATGACGAGGACCGGCAGGTAGTTGTCCTTCTCGATCTCCTTCAGGGCCTCGATCACCTGGAACCCATCCATTTCCGGCATCACGAGATCCAGGATGATCAGGTCATAGCGATGCTCCGCGTGCAGGCCGAAGACGGCCTTGGGGTCCAGCGTGCTGGTGAAGGCCGTGTAGCCCGCAGCCCGCAGGGTGTGCTCCAGCAGTTCCACATTGGCCGGCTGGTCGTCCACGATGAGGATGCTCGCGCCGAGGATCTCTTGAAGCCCGATCATGCGCCGCCTTCGCTTTGCTTTGTCCAGCAGGGCCCCGGCTCCGTCGGGGCGGTGAGCCTCGATCCTGTGGATGCCTCAAGGGAGGGTCGGCGTTCCAGGCGAGGTGCGGTCAACAAGGGGACCTTCTTTCGAAATGTCGCTTAATAGTGAAATATCACAGGGAAAGATATTGTATATATAATCAGAACAAAGTATTATCACATATATAGAATAAGTTCAATCATTTTGAACGAATCA
Organism: Holophagaceae bacterium; assembly: GCA_025357545.1. Classification (GTDB taxonomy): domain Bacteria; phylum Acidobacteriota; class Holophagae; order Holophagales; family Holophagaceae; genus JANXPB01. The sequence goes on along the minus strand of JANXPB010000074.1, from coordinate 17,707 downwards.
GCACCTTGCGGGCATCCGACACCTCCAGGCCCCCGACCTGCGTCTTCCAACGGTAGAAGGTCTGATCGGAGATACCCGGGCGGCGGGTTCGGTCCGCCGTCCGGGTTCCGGCCTCTTGCTTTCTCAGCGCCTGGATGATTTGCTCCTCGCTGAAACGACTCTTTCTCATGGCTTCCTCCTCGAAGGGGTTGAGGTGGAATCCACACAAAGACCGGACTAGCGTTGGGGGGAACGCCAGCCCGAGTTCCTATTTCTTCGTGCTCTTCTTCAACTTCGTTATCTTCGTGAAGTGCTTTTCCATTCCAGCTGACTTAGCTGCATCCCGTTGTGGCCCCGCACGTCTGGCACTTCATGCAGGCGCCGTTCCTGACAAGGGTGAGGTGGCCGCATTCGGGGCAGGGGTCGCCGGTGTAGCCTTTTTCGCGGGCGATGCGGGCGGCCACGGCGGCGGCGGACTGGTGGGGCATGGCGACGGTGGCGGTGCGCTGGCCGGCGGCCACCAGGGCCGGGGCGTAGGCGGGGGCCGGAGCAGGCGCGGCCGGTGGGATCGGCGGCGCCACCAGGGGGCTCACCAGGTTGGTTTCGGGAAAGAGGCTCGGCGTGGTCTCCACGCTGCGGCCGGGCAGGCCCATGCCGGGGGCGTGGGTCTCGGGCTTGGCGGTGAGGTGCATGAGCTGCTCGGGCTCCACCTGCGCCAGCTCGTAGCGGCCCAGGTAGGAGATGGCCAGTTCGCGGAACACGAAGTCGATGATGCTGGTGCTGAACTTCACCGTGTCGCTGCCCTGCACCAGGCCGTTGGGCTCGAAGCGCGTGAACAGGAAGGCGTCGCAGAATTCCTCCAGCGGCACGCCGTGCTGCAGGCCCATGCTCACGGCGATGGCGAAGCAGTTGAGCACTGCGCGGAAGGCCGCGCCCTCCTTGTGGATGTCCAAGAAGATCTCGCCCAGCTGGCCGTCCTCGTATTCGCCGGTGCGCAGATAGATCTTGGTGCCGCCGACAGTGGCGCTCTGGGTGTAGCCGCCGCGGCGGTTGGGCAGGCGGCGGCGGTAGGTGCGGATGACCTGCTGCGCGAGTGCGTGCGTTTGCGCTGCGGCCATGGCTTCGATCTTGGCCGCGGGGGCCTTGGCCTCGTCCGCCAGGTCCTCGGAGGCTTCCAGGCCGTCCAGCAGGTCCAGGCTGGTGGCCATGGCCTGGCTCATCTTGGAGCCGTCACGGTAGAGCGCCACGGCCTTCAGCATGAGCTGCCAGGAGGCTTCGTAGATCTCGCCGATCTCCTGCACGGAGCTTTCGCCGGGCAGGTTGATGGTCTTGCTGATGGCGCCGCTCAGGAAGGGCTGCGACGCACCCATCATGCGCAGGTGGCCCTTGGGCGCGATGTAGCGCCTTCCTGAGCGGCCGCAGCGGTTGGCGCAGTCGAAGATGGGCAGGTGCTCATCATTTAGGTGCGGTGCGCCTTCCACGGTCATGGTGCCCGTGAGGGCCTGCACGAACACGTTGGTGGCGGCTTCGCCAAACTCCTTGTTCAGGCGGTCCAGGGGCAGTACGAAGCTGGGATCGAAGGCCGTGGGGAGCTTCTCCTCGATGGCGTCGATCTCATCAGGCGCCCAGCCCTTGGCCAGCAGGTCGCGGCGGCTGATGCCTGGTGTCTCGTCGGTGATGTCTAGCCACCCCACCACGTAGCGCTCGATGTCGGTGATCTCCTGGGGGGCGTAGCCCTGGCGCATGAGGGCTTCGGGAATGGCGCTGTTCACCAGCTTGAAATAGCCGCCGCCCGCCAGCTTCTTGAACTTCACCAAGGCGAAATCGGGCTCCACGCCGGTGGTGTCGCAATCCATCAGCAGGCCGATGGTGCCCGTGGGGGCCAGCACCGTGACTTGCGCGTTGCGGAAGCCGAAGCTCTCGCCCAGCACCATGGCCGTGTCCCAGCTCTCCCGGGCGGCCTCCAGCACGGACTTGGGCACGCCGGTGCCGAAGAGGCCCTGCGGAATCACGCTCAGGGCTTCGTATTCAGCCGGGGGCGCATTGTAGGCCGCGCGGCGGTGGTTGCGGATGACTCGCATCATGTGGTTCTTGTTGCGCTCGTAGCCCGGGAAGGGGCCCAGCTCGCCGGCCATTTCGGCCGACGCGGCGTAGGCATCGCCGGTGAGGATGGCCGTGAGCGCGGCGCACCACTGGGTGCCCTCCACGCTGTCGTAGGGGATGCCCATGCGCATGAGCATGGCGCCCAGGTTGGCGTAGCCCAGGCCCAGGGTGCGGAACTCGTAGCTGAGCTTGGCGATTTCATCCGAGGGGAACTGGGCCATGAGCACACTGATTTCCAGCACGATGGTCCAAAGGCGGATGCCGTGGCGGTAGCCCGCCAGGTCGAAGCCGCCGTCGTCCGTGAGGAAGGTGCAGAGGTTCAGGCTCGCCAGGTTGCAGGCGGTGTCGTCCAGGAACATGTACTCCGAGCAGGGGTTGGACGCGTTGATGCGGCCGTCCTCGGGGCAGGTGTGCCAGTCGTTGATAGTGGTGTCGAACTGCAGGCCGGGGTCGGCGCAGGCCCAGGCGGCGGTGTTGACCTTCTTCCAGAGGTCGCGGGCCAGCAGCTTCTTGGCGGTCTTGCCGTTGGTGCGGTTCTTCAGCTCGAAGTAGCCGTCGGCCTCCAGGGCACGCATGAAGGAATCCGGCACGCGCACCGAGTTGTTGGAGTTCATGCCGCCCACGGTGGCGTAGGCTTCGCCATCCCAGGAGGTGTCGTAGTCCTTGAGGTCCCGCTCCAGGTTCCCGTCGGCCAGGCGGCCCAGGCACTGGCTCAGGAAGGCCGCCGGGACGCCCTCCTTCTTGGCTTTGGCGAAGGCCTTTTTGAGCGCTTCGTTGGTTTTTGGATCGTGATCCCGGGTGGTGGAGCCCTCCACCGCTTCGCAGATGGCGTTCCAGTGGCGCTTGATGAGCTGGCTGCCGGCGGCCAGCATGGCGACCTTGCGCTCCTCGGTGACCTTCCAGTCGATGAAGGCCTCGATGTCCGGGTGGTCCAGGTCGAGGGTCACCATCTTGGCGGCGCGGCGCGTGGTGCCGCCGCTCTTGATGGCGCCGGCGGCCTTGTCGCCCACCGCCAGGAAGCTCATGAGGCCCGAGCTGCGGCCGCCCCCCGACAAGGGTTCCTCGGCACCGCGGATCTTGGAGAAGTTGGAGCCGGTGCCCGAGCCGTACTTGAAGATGCGGGCTTCCCGGGTCCAGAGGTCCATGATGCCGCCCTCGTTCACCAGGTCGTCCGCCACGCTCTGGATGAAGCAGGCGTGGGGCTGGGGGCGCTCGTAGGCCGAGGTGGACTGCTTCAGTTGGCCGTCGGCGGGATCCACGTAGCTGTGGCCCTGGGCGGGGCCGGCGATGCCGTAGGCGTAGTGCAGGCCCGTGTTGAACCACTGGGGGCTGTTGGGGGCGCACATCTGCTTGGCGAGCATGTAGGTCAGCTCGTCGTAGAAGGCCTGGGCGTCATCGCTTGAATTGAAGTAGCCGTGGCTCTCGCCCCAGTGGCGCCAGCAGCCTGCCAGGCGGTGGAAGACCTGCCGGGCGTCGGTCTCGCCGCCGTTCTGGGCGTTGATGCCTTTGCGGCGGAAGTACTTCTGGGCCAGGATGTCCACCGCCACCTGGGACCAGGACTCTGGCACCAGCACGTCCTTGGCCTCGAACACCACCGTGCCGTCCAGCTTGGTGATGCGGCTGGTGCGGGGCACAAAGGTAATGCCCGCGAGGGGCTCCTGGCCGGCCTTGGTGAAGTGGCGGGAAATCTTCATGGGGGGCCCTCGGAAAATAGGAAATCGCGTTGCGCGGGCGACACAAAACCCTAGACCCTCGCAGCATCCCGAATGGAGTGGATGATGGCTTAGGTCCGTTGGGTTAAAACCTCAAGGGATTGTGTCGGACTGAAAGAATCACCCCAAGATGTTGGGGTGTCAAGGGGTCATTGGTAGACAAATTTGGGACTTTCGCAGGCCCTTATTTCCTAGGTATTTGGGTGTCCGGCTGGGAGCTTCGGGGCACCCCGGGTACCCTGGATTTAAGCCGGGCCCCATGCATCGGGGTGCGATGAACCGGGTCAGGTCGGAAGAAGCAGCCCTAAGTCGTTCCCCCGAGTGCCGTGGTAAGCCCGGCCCATTTGCGCCTGCTGCGCAAATGGGCCGGGCGATGGGCTATGGTCTCCAGAAGCGGCTGCAGCCGCTGCCAGAGCAGCACTTTGGATGTGCACCCCGCACCCCGCTTACACCTTCCCAGCCCGACACACCCCCACCAGCGGGCAGGGCTTGCAGCCGGGGAGGGTGCGGATGCCGGGGCAGTCGCCGAGGATGCCCAGGTGAGAGAGGGCGAAGTCGTACTTAAGGGGGTCGGCGCGGTCCCGCTTCTTCAGGGCGGCGGTGATTTCAGCGGCCATGCGGCCATCGGGCGTGGCGCGGGCACTGAGGCCCACATAGCGGGCGATGCGGGCCACGTGGGTGTCCACCGGGATGACCAGCTGATCCTTGGGGTAGCGAGTCCAGAGGCCGAAATCCGGCCAGCCGTCCCGCACCATCCAGCGCAGGAACATGCGCCAGCGCTTGCAGGAAGCGCCTTCCAGCGGATCCGGCAAGTTGAAGCGCAGGCCATAGCTCGGGGGCAGTTCCCGCCGCAGCCGCTGGACGAGCCGTGACAGGGCTACGTCGGCGCTTTCGCCGGGCGCGGGCAGCAGATGGGCTTCCAGGCCCTGACCGCTTTCGGCGTCCAGCCGCTTCCAGGCCAGCAGCCATTGGGCCATGTCCTCGGCGGTGTGGAAGCGCCACACCCAGCCTTCCAACGCCTGGGACAGCTCGGCGCGGAGGGTGGCTTCGTCCCTGGATCGCAACCAGGCCGCGGGATGGGGCCCCAAGTGGAGCAACACCTTCTCGATGGCCCGCAGCATGGGCGCCACCTTGCCATAGGCCAGGTGCGCCGCCAGGAAGGCCACCACCTCTCGGTCCAGGGCGTCCCCAAAGCGCAGGGGGATGGCGATGGGGTCCAAGGCCAGGGCCGCGTCGGTCTCGTAACGCTGGCGCAGAGCCTCCAAGCTGGCCTTCATGGGGGCGGGGCCTCTCCGTCGAGCTGGAGGTCGAGGCTCTCCTTCCCCGCCAAGGCCGGGGCAAAGGAACCGTCGAAGCGGGCAGCGCGGGCGGTGTGGCAGGCGGCGCAGGCACCGCTGCTGTCGCCGAGGAAGCGGGCCGCCACCCGGCCTTTCACATCACCTGTGGCCCACACCCACTGGCCCTGCTCCTTGCTCATCCAGAAGAACCCCAGGCGGCGGCCCTTGGCGTCCAGGGCCTCCTTCACCATTTGGGTGCCGTCGGGCCAGGGGCGGTAGTTCCCCCGCTCCAGGGCTGTGGCGGCAATGGGGTTGAGGGTCACGCGCCGGAAGGTGCCGCGATGGGGCCCCGCGAAGCTGCGCCGGACGCCGCCCACAATTTGCCAGTTGGAGACATCGGGGATGTGCGCGGGATCGGGTCCTGGAAGCACTGCGAGCACCGTGGGAGCTGGATCCGGGGTCATGGACGGCACCGGGGCAGCTAGCGGCGCAGGGAGCTTCCGGCGGCGGTCGCAGCCCAGGCCCAGCAGCAGCAGTGGGGCTAAGAGGGCGGCCGCCCGGGCGGACCAGGGCGTGAAGAAGCTGTGAATCCGAAACTCCTGCATGGCTCCATTGTGCGATGAATCGCTTTGGAGGCTTGGCCATTTGGCCTCCACGAGTTACCCTGAGGGGTTGGGGCCGGTGCCCCTCACGGAGACCTTAGACCACATGAGTAAGCGTTCCCTTGGCGGCCTGGCAGACCTGGCGAAGATCCTGGAGGAAGCCTCCAACCCTGAATCGGAACTGCGAGAAGACCGGCAAGTGCCCAAGCCGAAGCTCGTCTTGCGGAAGGGTGGTTCGGTCAAGCAGACCCGCGCCATCGACCCCAAGCGCATGGCCTGGTACAAGAAGCGGCTCAACGAGCAGGCCGACAAACTCGAAGCCCCCAAGGCTGAAATCGAAACCATCGCCGAGGGCCCGGTCAAGCAAGTCAACACCAAGGCCGCGGCCAGCTCCCTCTCCGGCAGCCTCATGGATACGCTGAAGGCCGCCGCCCAGGCTTCCAACAAGCCCAAGCAGGACGGCGCCAAGGTGCGCCCCGAAGCCTGGAAGCGCAAGCCCGGCGACCCGATCTTCTAGGCTGCGGGCAGTGGCCGCAAGGCCGCAGGAACAGGGGCGAGGCCGGAGGCTTGGTTCACCTCACCTACAGGTTGGCGCCCACCCGGCTCTCGAGTTGGGCTCGGTATTTCCGGGCGATCCATGTCTTCGCCAAAGAGCGTTCCAGCTGACCCGCACGCAGCTGGCCGAGTTCCAGCAGTCCCAGGTCCAGGACCGGCGTGGTGGCGTCCAGGTTGCCACTCGCCAGCAAGGATTCTAGGTCGCCCTTGGCCACCACCAACAGTTTCCCGTCGGCCCGCACGAGGACGCTCTGGGCATCCAGGATCTCCAGCTCCAGCATGGCGGCCAGCTTCATGCTCTGCCGCAGCATGGCGTCGATGGAACAGCCCGAAGGCTGGGTGCCCATGGTGTTCTCCACCACTGCGAGGAGCTGGTTTTCCAGGAGCGTCCAGCCGGATTCGATGGGTGTCCCGTGCACCTTCCAGTGGGGACGGAAGGCTTCGAAGCCATCCACCAGGCGGTCCCGCTCCAGGTCCGTGAGCGGGCGGTGGAAGGCCATGAGCCAGAGGCGGGCGGAATCAGGGAAGGACAGGAAGGCGTCGAGCATGCCTCCAGTGTACGGCGCCCCGCCATCAAGGTAATGCTTATGGGAAACTTCACCTTGCGGAGTCCATGGCCCTCTGGCACCTCTACATCCTGCGCTGCGGCGACGGCAGCTTCTACACGGGCATCAGCCCCGACGTGGCCGCGCGCCTGGAGGCCCACCGCGCGGGCAAGGGCGCCCGCTACACCAAGGGCCGGGGCCCCTTCGAGCTGGTCTACCAGGAGCCCGTCGGCACCCAGGCCGAAGCCACCCGCCGGGAACTCGAGATTAAGCACCTGACCCGAGAGCAGAAGGAGGCGCTGATCTCTGGAAGTCTGAATTAATAGGTGAATATGCTCGAATTGGATTGGCCCTTCGGATAATTGAATGCCCCAAGGAGTAATTTGGGTCCAGCTTTGTACTGATCGATATTCCGCCTGGAGAACATGAATGCGTGAACGTCTTTCATCCACGCTGCCTATTGTGGTGCTTGTTTGTTCGGCCTTCCCATCCCAAGCGCAGGATGGCTGGGAGAGTGTTGTGAGGGCTGCCTCCTCCATGCGGGCCCCGGATTGCTTCATCCTTGTGTCCTCTCCCCCGGTTCTCCAGTTCAACTGGTATGGAGCGGATCCACTCGCTGAGGCGGACCTGCGGGAATTGCGACGAGTGACCTTAGAGGAAGAACCAGCTAGAGCCATCGCGAGAATCAAAGATGGGGCCGGATGGGCCCTGTTCAACCCGAAGGGTGAGCGAGTGAGCGATGGCAGCGGGGTTCCCAACCCTGCTCGAATCCGGGAAAGCATGGAACAAGCTGGCTGGAAACCACTCCGGGAATCCCTACAAGAGCATCTGAAACGACACCCCGGAGATGGCCAAGCCCAAGTCGAGCTTACCTTCCTGCTGGCTCGCCATGGGCGCGACAGAAAGTATGCAGGCACCCTTAGCAAGGCCTGGGTCGAACGCCTAAGCGGGGACTTGATTCCCACCCTGAGAGCGCTCGCTGACACCCCGGATTTGCCTCAAGGATTGGCGGAAGCACGACCCCAACCCTTCGGGCCAACCCTGGCTGCCCTTTGGGTGGCGGAGCTGGACCAAGATCCTGGAATGGGTGACGCCATCAGGAGACTTTTCGCCGTCGTGCCCCCTCAAATCAGCCGTGACCCGGAGAATCAAATTCTATGGACAGTCTTGGATTTCATGCGGCAGCAGAGCAAGGGGACTGAGGACAGTGGAGATCTATTAGCCTCTCTGGAGGGCGTGCCCGGCAGACCCTGGCCGCCCATTTTTCTTGGAGAGCACATCCGCTCGTGGTATCGGAAAGAACCGGTTCAATTGGCGGCCGCAGCCAGTGACCTGATGGCTCAAAACCTTAAGGCAGATCTAGTGGCGCATCTAGGGCGGCCACAAGTTATTCAGACGCTGGAGACTTGGGGGGAACTGCGCTTGGAAGGATTGTTGCTTCAAGGGCAATTCGATGAAGCACTGGCTTATATTGGCTGGATCCGGATTCAAGCTGGCAAATCCTGGCTGGAGGTTTCAGCCAAGCTGACCAAGGACCTGCACCTCGTAAAATCCGAGGAGAATAGCGATCAGTGGGAAAGTGAAATCCGTGAGTTTCCTCTCAGCACTGAAAAACGGGCGTCCCTCCAAGCATCCTTATCAACTGAGCCGCTTCCAGACCAGCCATTACCCACATTGGAGCCACTCCGTTTGGTTCTCCTGAATGGGGATTCGATGAAGAATCCCTGGGAGGTCCTCCGGCGGCACCCCACCTTGGTGGCCTGGGACGCCACCGAGCTAAGTTGGGCGCCTCTCACCCCGGTAGAAGCTGAGTGCTTGCGGAATCGTTATGCATGGCCTTCCGGGCCACGTTGGGTGTTGCTGCAAGGCGAACAGGTTCTCACCTCCCAAGCCGGATTTCCGAAAATCCAAACCCTTGAGAACGCGATGTGGGCTCAGGGAGCTTCGCGCCTGGAATTTCTCAGCACCTGGATCAAAACACACCCAGATCGAGTGGATGCTCGCAGTCAGCGCATCAATCTCATTCGCCCGCGTCTGCCCAACCCAACGCTAGAGCGCATATTTCTTCAAGACCTCGAGGCTTTGGAGGCAGCACCGGGGCCGCTGAATTTTCAGCCCGATCTGGAACTTTGGGGACCGGTAGCACGACGGATCGTGTCGCGGCTAAGCGAGCGAATTTTCCATTGGCCCTTCCACGAAAGAACATGGAAAGCCTATGTGGACTGGGCTGGATTGATGCCTGCGCTGCCACGGCCCGACTCGGTACTGGCGACGCTTGAGACCTTCCCGTATCAGTTGGGTGCTCAGCTGCCTGGCCCACTCCCAGCACCTGTCAGCCTGGCGGTGGTGGAGGCTCTGAGTGCCCAAAACCGTTTTCTTGAAGTGGATGCATGGATGCATATTCTTTGGGAGCGAGGACTCAAGTCATGGTTGTCGAAATGGGCGTCCATGCCTCCGCTCCCCAAACAGGATTCAGGCGGTTGGCTGGATCGTGCAGCACCTGAAGTGCAGAGGATGATTTCGGATTGGGGCGGAGCCATGCGCAATATGGGGCGAACCCAAGAGTTGAAATCGCTTCGGTGGGAGTTGGAGTCGATGAGGCCCGGACTTGGCTCTTTGCTAGGCCGTGGCGGACAATAGCCTGATGATCTCCGCCGCCAAGGGCCGCAGGCGCTCCGGGTTGGCCAGATAGGCGCCCCGGCCGGCCACCAGGCGGGCCGAGGTGGTGCCCAGCACGGTGATCTCCTCCAGGCCATGGGCCTTGAGGGTGCCGCCGGTCTGCACGAGGTCCACGATGGCGTCCGCCAGACCCAGGATGGGCGCCAGCTCCACGCTGCTCTGGAGGGGCACCAGCTCGGCGGTGAGGCCCTCGCGCTCCAGCCAGGCCTCGGTGGCGCGTAGGTACTTGGTGGCCAGGCGCAGGTGGGGGCGCTGCCGCAGGGCGTCGAGGTCGAGGCCGCGAGGCCCGCAGAGGGACAGGCGGCAGGCGCCGAAGCCCAGATCCGCTAGCTCCAGCAGGTCCACATCCGTTTCGTCCAGGGTGTCCGACCCCACGATGCCCAGGGCCGCGATGCCCGCCGCGACGTAGCGGGGGAGGTCGGCCCCCTTCAGCAGCAGGGCCTGCACGCCCGGTGTGGCAGTGGGGATACGCAGCGCCCGGGATTGCAGGGCGGCCTCGTCCAGGGCCAGGGTCGAGCCCGCGAGTTTCGGCAGCAGCTCGTCGCCGAGCCGGCCTTTGGGGAAAGCGATGAGCACGGTGTTCAGCACGGCGTTCATGGATTCAGCTCCTGGAATAGGTCGGGCCGCGCGTCCGCCAGATCCAGCAGCGGCGCCAGGCGCACGCAGAAACCGGCAGCGTGCCAGGGCTTGCCCAGGTCCGGGTACAGGCCGTCGTAGCGGCCGCCGGCGGCCAGTTCCTGCCGCGCACCCGGGGCATAGAGCCGCAGAGTGGGGCCAGTGTAAAAGGCCAGGCCCTGCACATCCGCCAGATCCAGCCGCAGAGCCAAGCCGCTAGGAACCATCGGGGCCAGGGCCGCCAGGGTTTTTTGCAGGTGCTCGCATTCCTCTGCCAGAAGGGCGGCATACGGCCCGCTTTCCAGGGCCTTCAAACCTTCTGTCCCCTCGAGTCCCGCAAGCAAGAGTTCGCAGTGTGCCAGCAGCCGGCCCACCGCCGGATGGCCGCCCAGGCTCGCCTGCACGCGGTGCAGGGCCCGCCGCGATAAGGCCTCGGCCACGGCCTGGGCGAGGTCCGGAGGCAGCCGCTCGGCTTCCAGCGGGCGGCGCAACAGCGCGGCGCTGCCCACCTGGAGCATGGCGGCCCGGAGGCCCAGGGTGGCGGGCACGGCCATGAGGAGGCGCGCCACCTCCACATCGGCCGCGTCGCGCAGGGTCCCGTCGGCATGGATGCGCTCGCAGCCCACTTCGAAGCGCTCCACGGGCTCCCAGGTCTGGCTGGCCCGGCGGAACACCGGCCCGGCGTAGCTCACGCGCGGCGGCGGCTCCGCGAAGCGCGTGGCGAGCATGCGCGCCAGGGCCGTGGTGTAGTCCCAACGCAGAGCCACCAGCTGGTCGCCATCGAAGAAGCGCAGCGAGGCGTCCGCATGGGGTTCGCGCATGACCAGGGAGGAGCGCAGTTCCGCATAGTCCGCGTCGGCGAGGAGGCCCATGAGGCGGCCCTCCCAGCGGCGCAGACGGGCGGCGCCGGTGAAGAGCAGGTCGGGGAAGTGCGGGGTGTGGGTGGCCATCACTAGCTCCGTTCGCTGTGGCGGGCCTTGAGCAGGCTGACGACCTCGTGCACGCTCACCCCGCGATCCACCAGCAACATTTCCAGGTGGAACAGCAGGTCCGCAGCTTCGCCAATGAGGTCCGCGCGCTGTGCGTCGGTGGCGTCCCGTTCGAGGTTCTTGGCCGCCAGGATCACCTCACCGGCTTCTTCCACCACCTTTTTGGCGATGCGGTCCGTGCCCTGGGCGAAGAGTTTCCGAGTGTAGCTTCCCTCGGGAGAGGCAGCGGCCTTGCGGCTTTGCAGCAGCCGCTCCAGGCGGTCCAGCCAGGGCAGGGTGGTGGCGCTTTCCGCTATGTCGTCAAAGCAGGTGTCCGTGCCGCGGTGGCAGGTGGGGCCCTGGGGTTCGGCGATGAGCAGCAGGCAATCGCGGTCGCAATCCTGCCGCATTTCGATGAGCCTCAACCGGTGGCCGCTGGATTCCCCCTTGGTCCAGAGCGCTTTCCGGGAGCGGCTCCAGAACGTCACGAAGCCCGAGGAGAGAGTGAGTTCCACGGCTTCCATGTTCAGGTAGCCCACCATGCGCACTTCGCCGGAAAGCGCCTGCACCACGCCAGGGATGAGGCCATCGCCATCGAACTTCAGAGTGGTTACAGCGAGCATGGTTCCTCCAGGCGCATGAGCTGGCCGCGGGCGCTCAGGAAGCGCTTCAAGCGCGGAATGGGCAGGGTGCCTTCGTGAAAAAGCGTGGCGGCCAGTACCGCGTCAGCGCCCGCTTCCAGGGCTTCCAGAAAATGGGCTTCAGTCCCTGCGCCCCCGGAGGCGATCACCGGGATTTCCAGGCGCGCGGCTGCCCGCAGTAGCTCCAGATCGAAGCCCTCCAAGGTGCCATCCCGGTCCATGGAGGTGAGCAGGAGTTCTCCGGCGCCCAGTTCTTGGAGCCGCTGGAGCCAGGGCAATGCAGCAAGCTCTGTCGCCTCCTTGCCGCCCTTGATGAACACGCGCCAGCCCAGGTTTCCGTCACGTTTCACGTCCACGGCAGCCACAACGCATTGGGAGCCCACCCGGTCCGCGGCCTGGCGCACCAAGCTGGGGTTCCGCACGGCGGCGGTGTTCACGGCCACTTTGTCGGCGCCGTTCCGCAACAGGCGGGTGAAATCTTCGGGAGTGGCGACGCCGCCCCCCACGGTGAAGGGGATGGTCAATTCCCGGGCCACTTGGCGCACCCATACTTCTTGGGTGCCGCGGCCTTCTTCGCTGGCGCTGATGTCCAGGAAGGTGACTTCGTCGGCGCCTTCGGCGTCGTAGCGCCGGGCCAATTCCACGGGGCCACCCAGGTCGCGGAGATTGAGAAAGCGCACGCCCTTGACCACGCGGCCATCCTTCACATCCAGGCAGGGGATCACGCGTTTGGCGGGCATCAGGCAGCTCCCAGCGCCAGCCGCGTGCGCGGATCGTCGAGGGTGATGAGGCCCTCCAGCAGGGCCTTGCCGCTGATGGCGCCTTGCACGCCGGGAATGGCGTCCAGGGCCGCCAAGTCGTCCAGGTTCCGCAGACCGCCCGACGCCTGCACCTGGAAGCCCTCCCGCGCGATCCAGGAGGTCGCCTCGAGGCCTGGGCCTTGCAGCGAGCCGTCACGGGCCACATCGGTCACCAGCGCCCGTTCGAACCCGAGGCTGAGCAGGGCCTCGAAGATGTCCGTGGAGTCGCAGGAGCTCTCCGCCTGCCACCCCTTGGTCACCACCCGGTCGCCGCGCAAGTCCAAAGCCACGATGACTTGGCCCGCGGGCAAGCCCGCGAGTTCGCGCGGTTTTTCCACGGCGAGGGTGCCCACCACGGCGTCGAAACCATCCACGAGGGCCTGCTCGATGGCCGCGCGGCTGCGCAATCCGCCGCCCAATTGGAACCGGACTTCCGGAAACTGGGCGGGGAAGTGCCGGAAGTGGGGTTGCCGGGCCAGACCAAAAGCGCCGTCGAGGTCCACCAGGTGGATGCGCCGGGCGCCCGCCGCCACGAGTTGCGCGATCCAGGCTTCGGGGCTCAGCTCGTAATGGGTCACCTGGTTAGCCTCGCCATGCAGCAGGCGCACCACGCCACCCCTGAGCAGGTCGAGGGAGGGAATGAGCTGGATCATGCGGTCACCTCGGGCGTCTCGCCCAGCCAGCGCAGGGATTGGTCGAGCAGGTTCCGGCCGAAGGCGCCGGACTTTTCCGGGTGGGGCTGGAAGCCCAGCACCCGGCCTTGGGCGGCCACGGCGGTGAAGGCGCGGCCATGCTCCGCCGAGAACACGGTGCTGCTGGCTAGGTCCAGGGCGAAGCTGTGCACGAAGTAGAGCCACCCGGGGGCATCCCGTTGAAACGCAGGATGAGGGCGGGTCTGTGCAGCCATGGACCAGCCCATGTGGGGAACCTTAACGCCCGGACCCAGGCGCCGGACGCGCCCCGGAAACACGCCCAGGCCCGGTGCCTCCGGCGCTTCCTCGCTGCCTTCCGCCAGCAGCTGGAGGCCCACGCAGATGCCGAGGGTAGGCAGGTCCAGCGCCACACGGGAACCCAGGGCCGCCCACCACCCGCTGGCTGCAAGGCTGCGCTGGGCGGCGCCGAAATGGCCGTCCCCGGGGAGCACCCACAGGCTCTCCGGCGAGGCCAGATCCGGCCGCTCCGCCCGCTGGAAGGCATAGCCAAGTTTTCCGAGGGCGCCCTCCAGTGAGGCCAGGTTTCCCGCGCCGTAATCGAGCAGAGTGATCATCGGGTCAAGGTTCCCTTGGTGCTGGGCAGCGCGTCGCCCTGCACGCGGACGGCCTGTTTCAGGGCGCGGGCCAGGCCCTTGAACAGGCCTTCCACTTGGTGATGGGTGTTGTCGCCGTAGAGCACCGCCGCGTGCAAGTTGAAAGCACCCCGCATGGACAGGGCGATGAAGAATTCCCGCACCATCTCCACCTGGAAGCCATTCCCCAGGGTGATCTTCGGGAGGTCCGCCTGGAACACGCAGTAAGGGCGGCCGCTGAGGTCCACCACCACCCGCACCAGGGTCTCGTCCATGGGGATGTGGGCCTCGCCCCACCGCGCGATGCCCTTGAGGTCGCCGAGGGCCTGGCGCAGCGCATCCCCGAGGCAGAGCCCCACGTCCTCCACGAGGTGGTGGCTATCCACGTGGAGGTCGCCCTTGGCCTCGACCTCCAGGCCGAAACCCCCATGCTTCGCCAGCTGCATGAGCATGTGGTCGAAGTAGCCGAGGCCCGTGGCCACGCGAGCTTCGCCGCCGTCCAAATTGAGGCTCAGCTGGACATCGGTCTCGGTGGTGGCGCGGTGCAGGTTGGCAGTTCTCATGGCAGCTCCTGAAGCAGGGGAAGCAGGTCGAGCAGGGTGGGCGCGCTGAGATCACCGCCTTGGGCGATGCGGCCGCGGTCGGGGCCCACGGCGGCGAAGCGCCAGGTCAGGTCCGAGCGGATTTCCCGGGCCGCGCGCAGGCAGGCCGCGTCGTCCCGGGTATCGCCCACGAAGACGATGGCTTCGGCCCGGAAAGCGTCCGCCAACTGGAGTAGCCCGTGCGGCATGGGCTTCCGCAGATGCGGCGCCGCATCGGCGATGGCCGGCAGCTGCCAGCCCAGCACCTGGAAGGCCATGACCAATTCCTCTGGCGGGCGCCCAGTAAGGATTGCCACATCCCACCCGAGGACCTTCAGCGCCGCCAACTCGATGAGAGGTTTTTCCAGTTTGGAGGTCTCGGCATAGTGCCGCTGGACCGCGATCTGGGCGCCGACTTCGCGGGCGTGGATCTCGGTTTCCAGGTCCGGGAAGCCGATGCCTTCGGCGGTCCAGAGCCGGTCCACCTCGCCCCGATCCGCCAGCACCCAGGCCGCCGAACAGAGCCGGAAATCATTGTTGAAGCCGCCCACCCGCTTGAAGGCACGGAAGTGCTCATCGGTCCACGCCAGGTCCGGGACCAGGTCCGCCAGGGCCCGGCTCACGGCCTCCATGAAGCTGCGCTCCGCCTCGATGAGGACCCCGTCCACATCCAGCACCAGCAGGGTTCTGCGGGCGGGTGGGCGGTTCGCTACAAGGGATGCGCCCAGGGCGGCGGCAGTCTGCAGGACCACGGCTTCGGAGCCGATTCCAACCCTGGCGGAGGCGCCGCCTGGCAGCGTCCGCGCCAACATTCCAGCCTGGCGAAGGGCCGGTGCGGGGTCCGGGGAGATGTGGAGGAAGTTGGCGGCGCTCATCGCCACGTCCTTGTCCAGCAGGGCACTCCGCAGGCAATCCCGGCGCACGGAAGTGGCCCGGATTTCCGCATCGAATTCGGCCGCGAAATCCAGCGCCACGTCCAGGGCCTCGAGGCTGGCGGCGGACATGGAGTAGGGCAGTTGCAGCGTCGCGAGCTTGCGCACGAGGGCCGGATCCCCCAGCAGGTAGCCCAGGCGCCAGCTGGCCGAAGCCAGCGCTTTGCTGAAGGTGCGCAGCAGGAGCAGGTTCGGATAGCGGTCGACCGCCAGGCGGTGGGTCAACGGCGCGAATTCCGCGTAGGCTTCGTCCAGCACCACCAGCGGCGGTTCTGGCCGAGCTGCGGCGGCTTCCAATAGGGGCTCCAGTTGCTCTGGGGAAAGCCAGGCGCCGGTGGGATTGTTGGGCAGGGTGATCCAGAGCTGGCGGCAGTCCAGGGCGCCCAGCCAGGGCTCGATCGGCAAGCCCGTGCCCACGGACAAGGGCCGCACTACCCCCAGGTGCCGCCGCACCAGCATCGGATATAGGCTGAAGCCAGGCTCCGGAATGGCCACGCGGTCGCCGGGGCGCAGGCCTGCGAGGGCGACTAGGTCCAGCAGGTTGCCGCTGGAGGGGCCGAGCAGCAGGCCCCCTTCAGGGGCTCCAAGCCGCAGCCGCAGCCGCTCGGTCAGTTCCGCCTGCCGTTCGGGGTACTGGTGGAATGGCAGGGTGCGGAGCCGCGCCAGCAGGGCCTCCCGGGCGGCGGGCGGCCAGTCGGCGGCCGCTTCGTTCATGTGCAGCCGGACCAAGCCCGACGGCTCATCGGGCCGGGTGTAGGCGGGAGTGTCGTCGAAGTCGGGCCTGAGGAAGGACATTTTTAGGTCCGGGAGCGAAAGAGTGGTTGGGTTCCGATGCTGCGGCCAGTATCAATGGCGGCGAAGGCCTGCGCTGATTCCGTGGTGGTGGAGCCCTTCTGCCTGGGCCAGCCGCTGGACCATGGGTGCCAACGCATCCGCATCCTCGGCGGTCAGGTAGATCAGGCTCTGGCGCTTGAGATAGGTGGCGACCCCAAGGGGGCTGGCATAGCGCGCCGTGCGGCTGGTGGGGAGCACGTGGTTGGGCCCGGCGCCATAGTCGCCAAAGGCTTCGCCACTGCTGGCCCCGAGGAACAGGGCCCCGGCGGTGGTGAGGAAGGGCACCCAGCTTGCGGGCTCTGCGACCACCAGCTCCAGATGCTCCGGGGCCCAGGCCTGGGCGAAGGCGATGGCCTGCGCCCGGTCCGCGAAGAGGAGGCGGCCGTGGGTGGCGAGGCTCTGTTCCAGAATGGCGCGGCGGGGCGAGGCGGCCACCCGCGCAGCCAGCTCGACGGCGACTCGCGCGAGCAACGCCTCATCTTCGGAAACGAGCACCGCGGCGGCATCGGGATCATGCTCGGCCTGGGCCAGGAGATCTTCGGCCACCAGGCCCGCCTCGGCAGTGCGGTCGGCGATGATCAGCAGCTCCGTGGGACCCGCTACGGAATCGATGCCACAGACGCCCTGCAGCTGGCGCTTGGCCTCGGCCACGAAGCGGTTGCCAGGGCCCGCGATGAGGTCCACCGCTGGCTCGCCGAAGGCCAGCCAGGCGATGGCCTGGGCGCCGCCCATTGTGAAGAGTTCATCGATTCCCAGCAGCGCGGCAGTGGCCATGATGAGCGGATCGGGGCCTTCCGCTTTGGGTGGCGTCACCGCCACGATGCGCCGTACGCCGGCCACCTGGGCCGGGATGACCGTCATGGCCAGGGTCGACGGGTAGAAGGCCCTGCCGCCGGGGACGTAGACCCCCACGCGGTTCAGGGGCACCCAGCGCTCGCCCACGGTGCCGCCGTAGGGGAGTTCCAGGCTCAGGTCCCGGATGCAGGTGCGCTGGCCTTCGGCGAAGCGGCGCACTCCAGCGATCAAAGCTTCCAGCGCCGCGAGCAATTCCGGGTCCTGGGCTCTCAGGTCCACCAGCGCCTGCTGCAATTGCCCGGGCAGCACGCGTAACTTCGCGGCGTCCAGCTTCAGGCCGTCAAAGGTTTCGGTGTAGCGGAGCACCGCATCCAGGCCGTGCCGGCGCACGTCGTCCAGGATCCCTGCGACCCGTGCCTGGGTGTCCCGCTCTACCTCCGCATTCCTGCTCAGTCGCGCCACCAGGTCGGGAATCCCGCCGGGCAGCTCGGCCCGGTCAGTCAGTCGTATGGAGGAGATGAAGCAACACCTGTGGACCCCTTTGGTCGAAGGTTGAATCCTCGCAGGCGGTCGGCTTCAGATCAAGAACAGATTAGGCGTTGGCGGCGAAGGCCGGCGTGAAGGCTTGGCGGGGAGCGGGCCTACGAACAGGCTCTTCGGGCAGCTCCGCCCACGTCCAGGCCTGCGGCGTGTCGAGGATGGCCTTGGCCAAGGCCACGTGCAGTGCATGACCCGCGGCGTGGGCTTCCACCAGGCCCGCGAGCGGGGCCCCTAGCAGGGCCAAATCGCCGATGAGGTCGAGCA
>JANXPB010000050.1 GCA_025357545.1 Holophagaceae bacterium | reverse complement strand
CCGCACCACGTCGCAACCGAGGTAGCGGTGGATCTGCACCAGGCCGTGTCCGATCATCGTGGAGCGCAGGTGGCCAATGGTGAAGAGCTTGGCGATGTTGGGGGAGCTGTATTCGATGATGACCTTCTGGCCGTTGGGAGCGGCGGAGCCATAGGGCGTGTGGCCGAGCAGGCCGCCCAGCACCTCCCGGGCCCGGGCCTCCGGCCGCAGCTTCAAGTTCAGGTAGGGGCCCGCCGCGAGCAGTTCGGCCCCGTCGATCCTGATTTGCTCAGCCAGTTCCGTGGCCAGCTGGGCGGGATTCTTGCCGAGAGCTTTGGCCACCTTGAAACACGGGAAGGCCAGGTCGCCCAGCTCGCCGTTCCTGGGGCGTTCGATCACCACCTCGTGGCCGGGCACATGCGCCGCCAAGGCACTTTCAAAGGCTTCCCGAATCCGCTCCATCGCCGCCCACCCTCATTTCCTGAGTCTGGGGGCCTGGGGCCTCCTTTAGTTTCTCGAATTGGGGGCCGATTGGGAAGGGGGTATTCGGGGAATGGCTGTGGGCCGTGGGCAGTGGGCTGTAGGTTCAATGGAGGTGCGGCCTTTGGCCGCGACTAATGGTGCACCGAGGGCTCCGCTAGAATGGCCCAAGGCCCAGAGCCCACCGCCCGCAGCCTTTTTTTCCCTTGAACCTGAGCACCGCTGCGATAAGATGGTCATTCGCGCTTCTGGAGTTCTAGCTCTGGAGCAGGAGATCAGAATGGCCAATCACAAGTCCGCCTCCAAGAAAGCCCGCCGTGATGCCGAGGTCCGCCTCCGCAACCGCAGCAACCGCTCCAGCATGAAGACCGAGGTCAAGCGCTTCCTGGCGGTGATCGCCACGGGCAAGAAGGCCGATGCCGTCGCCGCTCTGCCAGTGCTGTTGGGCGTCGTGGACCGTGCCGCCAACAAGGGCGTCATCCACAAGAATGCCGCCGACCGCACCAAGAGCCGCCTCACCCACAAGGTGAACGCGCTGGCCTAGGGTTGGTTCCGAGCTTCCGAAAAGCCCCGGAGCCCGGGGCTTTTTCATTTTTGGAGATTCCATGTTCCCAACCCCCGCGTTTGTCCTGGAACAGCCCGCCAAGCCCACGGAATCCCAGAAGATCGAAGCCCTCATCCAGGTTCTGGAACACCTGAAGGACGCCCAGTTCATCCGCAATGGTTCGGTCCACACTGCCCCTGAAGCCGCTGCCCACCTCCGCATGAAATGGAAGCGCGCGGGCCGCGCCGTGCAGAGCGCCCCGGATTTCATCCGCCTGTGCGGAACGGGCTCATCCATGAGCGGCAAGCCCTACCTCATTCGCTACAAGGACGGCCGCGAAGTCAAAGCCAGCGACTTCCTGTGGACCGAATTGAAGAAACTGGAAGCCGGGGCCTGAAGCAAGGCTCGGGTTCCTCGGGTGGGTAGTAGCTCCAGGCGCTAGGCCCAAGTTTCCGGCAAGGCTACGTTCCCTCGCGGCACCTTCATCCATCCGAACCGCGGCACGAGTTCCTGGAGTGCGCAGGGTTCCGGGCGCTCCAGGCAGCCCAGGCTCCAACCCAGCCAGCCGATGAGTTCTTCGGTGCTGATGCCGCGCTGCTGGAGGGCGGCCAAGCCCAAGGCTCCGGCCCGCTTCCCCAGCCGGGTTCCATCGGGCGCGGTGACCAGGCCCAGGTGGGCGTAGGCCGGGCGTGGGAGGCCGAGGGCTTCCTGCAACCTGATTTGGGTGGCGGTGACGCTGCGAAGATCAGCGCCCCGCACCACTTCATCCACCCCCTGGAATCCGTCATCCACCACCACCGCCAGGTGGTAGGCGATGCACCCATCACGGCGGAACAGCAGAGGGTCGCCCGTGAGCCCGGCGGGGTTGTCGGACTGGGAACCCAGGCACAAATCCACCCAATCGAGGGGCCCCTCAGGCAGACGCAGGCGCAGCGCGGCCTCGAAGCCCTCCCAGGGGCGGGTGCGGCAGTGGCCGGGATAGGGCCTCAGGCCCTCCTCTTCATGAGGCGCCGAGGCCAGGCTTTGCAGGTCCTTGCGGGTGCAATGGCAGGGATAGAGCCGGTCCTGGCCGTGGAGGCGCTGAAGGGCGGTGCCGTAGGCTTCGCTGCGCCCCGACTGCCAGACCACCGACGCGCCGCTCTCCAGTCCTAGGGCCGCCAAGTCCCGCAGCTGTTGTTCGCCGGACTCTCGTTGGCAGCGGGGCCCGTCCACGTCCTCCATGCGGATGAGCCACCGGCCCCCTCGAGCCTTGGCCGACAGCCAGGAAGCCAGCGCTGTGCGCAGGTTCCCCAGGTGCAGGGTCCCCGTGGGCGAAGGCGCGAAGCGGCCGGTGGTCATGCTTTAGGATACGGGCTGTGGACGGTCGACTATTGGCTGTGGGCTTCAGCACAGCATTCTCCATACGATTGAGCAAAACCTAGGTTTGCAAGCTGGAGGCTCGCGTTTCCGCTCATTACCCGTAGCCCACCGCCCCCAGCCGACAAC
Organism: Holophagaceae bacterium; assembly: GCA_025357545.1. GTDB lineage: Bacteria > Acidobacteriota > Holophagae > Holophagales > Holophagaceae > JANXPB01. The sequence continues at coordinate 4,913 of JANXPB010000050.1, read as the reverse complement.
CCAATCAAGGCACGGCCCGCACCACCGGCGGATGCTGGGCCACCGCAGCGCTAATGATCGGCGCGAGTTGCAGCTTCAGGTTCTCGCTGGGCAGAAAGGAGCCCACCGCGTCCGGCTGCTGGCACATGATGACGGCGGCCCAGTTCTGGCCCCCGCCGATTTCAAGCCACGGCGCCCATCCGAATTTTCCCGTGCTGCTCACGCGCTGGATGGGGTTGGTGGCGGAGGGGACCGCGCCATTTTGAGTCTCCACCCAGTTGCCGAAGCCGCAGTGGTTGGTGCGCTGGAGCAGCACATAGGGCGTGTAGGAGATGGTCGTGGCGGGGCCGAAGGCGTCCAGGCGGCGCTGGTTCACGAGATCCTCGCTCATCAGGCGCACACTGGCGTCCAGGCCTTTGCGCAGCTGCATCATCAGGAAGCGAGTGTATTCCAGGCCCGTGCAGGCCAGGCTGCCGGCGGGGTTGGGGTTGGTGCCGCCGCCGTAGGAACTGAGGGCCGACCAACCCAAGGGCAACCGCAGATTCTCATCGAAGAGCTGGCGCCAGCTTTTTCCGGTGGCCACCTCCGCCATGCGGGCGGCGATGCGCAGATGGGTGCTGCCGTAGTAGAAGTAGGCGCCGGGCGCCGAGGCCGAGGCCCGCTGGTCCTCGTAGATGCGCATCACCGCTTCATCCAGGGTGATGGTCGAGGGCTCCGAAGCCAGGTCATCGCCGCTGATGCCGCTGGTGAAGCTGAGCAGCTGGCGCAGCTTGATCTCTCCCATGTTCCCGCTCCAGGGCTGGCCGTTGCGGTCCTGCAGGAGGTCCTTCGTCCTGGTGTCCAGGCTCAGGCTGCCCTTGTCCACCAGCTGCAGCAGCAATGTGCCTGACACCATTTTTGAAGACGAGGCCACTGCGGCATAGGTCTGGTTGCTGAAGGCACCGAAGGCATGGGAATAGACCACGCCATCAGGTGTCATCACCTCCAGCGTGAACCCCGCGGGTGCCGTCACCGCCCCTGGGAACTGGGACTGAGCCCCTTGCGCCGCGGCCGCCACCGCCGCCCAGGGATCCGAATTGCCGCCGCCCGTGGGACTGCCGCCGGTGGATCCTCCTGAGCCGCTACCGCCGCCCCCGCAGGCCAGGCTGGCGAGGAGGCCAAGCAACACAAAGAGACGCCACCCATTCAACCGCATCGAAACTCCAGGGGATTCCTGATCGGACCCGGATTCGCCTTGAGGGTTGAAGTGGGGCCGCGAAGAAATCCACCGGTCTGATCCAAGGTGGCGAGTGGCTCGAACCCGAGGTTTCTAGGCCTCCCGGTGGACGTCCTTGAAGGCAAGCATAGGCAGGAGTTGTTGTTCCTTGGCATCGTCAAAGCCGCAGGTTGATGTGAAGTGGGCAGGATTCTCGTAGGTGCCGAAGAGCATGTCCCACCAGACGAAGTCGCCGTAATTGTTCTTATGGAGGCCATGCTCGTGATGGATGCGGTGCATCTCGGGCCTCTGGAAGATGAATCCGAACCACCGGGGTGTGGTCACGTTGGTGTGGTAGAAGAACTCGCCGAGCGCCGTAAAGGCCGTGTAGACTGCGCCAGCCTTGAGATTCAGGCCAAGGCAGGTGTAGACGAGGACCGAACCAAGGATGGAATTGAAGGTCATTTCCAAAGGGTGCTTGTAGAAGGAGGTGATCACTTCTAGGCGCTGCGGACTGTGATGGATTTGATGGAATCCGAGCCATAGGACGTCGACTTCATGACGCCATCGATGCCACCAATAGAAAATGAACGTGGCAATGAAATAAGCGGTGAATCCGCCCGCAAGCGGGCCCACATGGCTGGACAGGTGGAACAGGGACCAGGAGGAAAGCCAGCGCTCCCAGGTGAAGCCCGCGAGCAGCACAACCGCCAGTTGGACGACATTGATGAGGATGACGCGGAAGGGCCAGGTTTTTACCGATGGCAGCACCCAGCCTGGAATCAGCCGTTCAAGCAGAAAACAGAAGGCGAACGCAGCAAGGATGTACGTCAGCACGGTCTTCTCCGGGGAACGGCAGGATCGAAGATCATTTCTTCGGAGTTCCGCACGGATAAGTTCCCTTCTCGTCCCGCTCGGGCAGGCCCACGGTAGTGCCGCGCTTGGCGACGTCCCGGGCGGTGGTGGGGGCGCCGCTGAGGCGGCCGCGGCTGGCGTACTGGTCGCGGAGGCTCTGCATGAGCTCTTCGCGGCGCTCGGCCAGGCGCTTGAGGGGGCGGGGCTCGGTGCGGGTGAGGATGTAGGCCGTGAGCAGGGGCAGGGCGATGGTGGTGTCGGTGTAGCAGACCACCGCGTCGGGCAGCTGGTCGGGATCGATCTTGCCCCAGGACACGGCTTCGCCGGGCGTGGCGCCGCTGAGGCCACCGGTGTCGGGTCGCGCGTCGGTGACCTGCAGGAAGTAGTCGTGGCCCCGTTCGTCGATGCCCAGCACTTCCTGGATCTGGGGTTCGGTCTGCAGGATGAAATTCTTCGGCGAGCCGCCGCCCAGGATCCACACCGCGCTCTTGCCGCCCTTGAGCTTGGCGTCCAGGACGATGCTGGCGGTCTCGTTCACGTCGGCGTTCACGTCGTAGGTGAGTTTGTTGCCTTCCAGCGCCACAGCCGCCACGTTCATGCCGATACTGGAATCGCCGGGGCTGGAGGTGTAGATGGGCACGCCGCACTGGTAGGCCGCCGAGAGCACCGACACCGTGCCGATGCCCAGGGCCTGCTCCCGCTCATGCAGAGCCCTGCCTACGTGGGTGTGGAATTCGGCGGTGCTCATGGCCTTCTGGAAGTGGGGCGCCTTGATGAGTTCGCGGTAGAAGGCGTCCGTGTCCAGCAGCACCGTGTAGTCGAAAAGGATGTCGTAGATACGCACCACGCCTTCATCCCGCAGCAGGATGTCGCTGGTGAAGGGGTTGCCCCGGTGCAGGGCGAGATCCAGCGCGAAATGCGTGTCGTGGTACAGGTTCGCGCCGGTGCTCACCATCCAATCGATCACGCCCGCTTCGATGAGCGGGATGATGCAGGAGCGGCCCAGGCCCGCGGGCGTCAAGGCGCCGGTAAGGGTCACGCCCAGGGTCACGTCGGGTTTCAAGATCTTGTTCGCCAATAGCCGCGCGCCCTCGGCCAGCCGGCCGCCGTTGTAGGCCAGGAAGGCCTCGTCGATGAGGTCCGCCGCCGTGATGCCCTTGCGGATGCTTCCGGGCGAAATGCGCTGACCGCTCAGGTATCCGCTCAATTCATGTTCATCATGTTCATCAGGCATAAGAAGCTCCGGACCCTTGATTGTGCCAGGGACCGCCTAGCTAAGGGACCCGCCTCCAAGAGCGCGTAGCGCGATTGGGAGCACGCAGAGCGTGCGATAGGCGGGAGGGCGTGGAGGGCCCCATCTCCGCGAGCCGGAGGCAGGTGGGATCAAGCTCCGGCGGAGCTTGGGATCGATGGGAGCTGCCGAGGCGCCCTCTGAAAAAAGGAAACGCCCCGAGGTAGGGGCGTTTCGTGAGGGAGCTTTGGAGGGGTACGTTGGAGGGGCTAAAAAGCGGGAAACCCCACGTGGGGGAATGGTTTCTATAGGTGGGATGAATAGTGGCGGGAAGCCCCGAAGGGCACCTCGCCTACCAGCATAGGCTTCAGCGGCCCTGGGGTCCATTCGCCGTGCTGGAAACCTGTCAGACCCATCCCTACTTGACGGGCGGTAGCTCGAACAGCTTGGAGTCCGCCACCGCCGGGGCCCAATGCTCGAAGCGCAGTTCGGCCGTGCCACCTTTGGGCTCGGACAGGTCCATGCGCGTGAGCACCGCCGCCCCGTGTTGGATCTCGGGCGGCGAAAACACGGCGGTCTTGGCCAGCTTGCCGCTGGGCAGGAAGAACTCGGCCTTTACGGGGCGGCTGTTGTCCCTGGCGACCCAGAGCCGGGCTTTGCGGAAACTGATGGAGGGCCGCTTCGCTTCCAGGGCCAGCCGCCAGCAAGGGCTTCCGTCCAAAAGTTCCTCGGCCTTTTCGGCCACGTCGTAATCCTCGGCGAAACGGGTGCGGGCGATATCGCCGCCGGCGGCGGGCCCCAGCAGCCGCTGCTGGGGCGTCACCTTGATGGGCCGTTTGGTGCCGGGCAGCAGCAGCCACATGTGCTCGCCGAGCACCAGCACCGCACGGCCCTTTTCCTTTTCGGAGAGCCCTTCCACCCGGGCGTCGCCGTTGTCCCGGGCAGTCACCTTCCAGCGCTGAGAGGCCTTGGCATTCTTGACTTCGATCTCCACACTGAAGGCCGGCCAGGGATGCCGCAGCCGGTCCACCTTAGTCAGCAGCTCGCCGCCAGTCTGGGATAGCAGGGGGAGGGTCGCCATGAGGCCCAGGGGGAACCCGATCCATCGCCGCAGGCTCATCACGCGCGGCCGTAGTTGTCTTGCAGCCGCTCGATGTCGGCCTCGTCGAAGGTGCCCATGGAAATCTCCAGTACGCGCACCGGGCGCGGGGTGGCCGCATCGCAGCTCAACCGGTGAATGCTCCCAGTGGGGAGCCAGATCTGTTCGTTGACCGCGGGCCTGAGCAGCTCGCCATCCCGCTCCACCACCACGCCCTCGTCCAGGGCCACCCAGAGTTCGCCGCGGTGGCTGTGGCGCTGGAGGCTGAGGCGCTGCCCAGGCGCGCAGGTCAGGATCTTCACGGTGCAAGGCGTGTTCAGGATGAATTGGTCGAAGGAGCCCCAGGGCTTGTCGACATGCAATGTCTTTGGTCTTTCCATCGATTTACGCTCCGCCTTGGCTGGCGCGAAAGCTGGCTCCCGCGGCTCCGCCGACCACCTCGCTATCGCACTGTCCACTGGACAGTGCTCCCGCTCGCGCTGTGCGCTTGCGGATGGGGCCCGCGGCTCCGCCGACCACCCCCCTATCGCACTGTCCACTGGACAGTGCTCCCG
>JANXPB010000113.1 GCA_025357545.1 Holophagaceae bacterium | reverse complement strand
CCTCGACTGCGACACCCAGACGCGGGTCGTCGTCACGGCCTCACCTCGTTGAGGGCCACATCAAGGTCGTCGATGAGATCCTGGATGTGTTCCAGGCCCACGCTCAGGCGGATGAGATCTTCCGTGACACCGGTGGTGGCTCGTTCTTCCGGGCTCAATTGCGCGTGGGTGGTGCTGGCGGGATGGATGATCAGCGACTTCGCGTCGCCGATGTTGGCAAGCCGTGAGAATAACTGGACCTTGTTGATGACGGTCTTGCCCGCATCCAATCCGCCCTTCACGCCGAAGGTCAGGATGCCGCCGAAACCCGCGCCGGGCCTGAAGTGGCGCTGGGCGGCGCCGTGGCTTTCGTGGTCCTCCAGTCCGGGGTAGTTCACCCAGGCCACCTTCGGATGCTGTTGCAGCCATTGGGCCAGGGCCAACGCATTGCGGCCGTGGGCCTCGAGCCGCAGAGGAAGCGTCTCCAGCCCCTGGATCAGCAGGAAGGCATTGAAGGGCGAGATGGCCGGGCCCGTGTCACGCAAGCCTTCGATGCGTGCCTTGGTGATGAAGGCCGCGGGCCCCGCGAGATCGTGGAGCTTGGCGCCATGGTAGCTGGGGTTGGGCTCCGTGAATTCCGGGAATTTGCCATTGGCCCAGTTGAAGCGCCCGCCATCCACGATGACGCCGCCGATGGCGGTGCCGTGGCCGCCGATGAATTTCGTCGCACTGTGCACCACGATGTGGGCGCCGTGCTGGAGCGGCTGCAGCAGGTAGGGCGTGGGAATGGTGTTGTCCACGATGAGGGGAATCCCGGCCTCGTCCGCGATGCGGCCCAGCACTTCAAACTCGGGAATATCAAGCTTGGGATTGCCCACGGCTTCGATGTAGATGGCCCTGGTGTTGGGCTGGATGGCCGCGCGGAAGGCCTCCACGTCGCGGCTGTCCACGAAGGTGGTGGTGATGCCGTTGCGCGGCAAGGTGTTGTGCAGCAGGTTGTAGGTGCCGCCGTAGAGATTGTTCCCGGCGACGATGTGGTCGCCCGCCACCAGCAGCGTCTGAAAGGTCAAGGCGATGGCCGCCTGGCCCGAGGCCACCGCCAACGCCCCGAGGCCGCCCTCCAGCTGCGCCAGCCGGGTTTCGAGTACAGCCTGAGTGGGGTTCATGATGCGCGTGTAGATGTTGCCGGGCACTTCGAGATTGAAGAGCTGGGCGCCGTGTTCGGCGGAGTCGAAGACGTAGCTCGTGGTCTGATAGATGGGCACTGCCCGGGACCTGGTGTCGCCATCCGGGCTGTGCCCGCCATGGAGGGCGAGGGTCTCGAAGCGGTAGTCGGCGGCGCGGTTTTCGGTGGTGGTGTCGCTCATGGTGGACTCCGTGCAAGGCTTCGCCAACCCGGTTGGCGAGCATTTTGGTGCACCCTTGTCATCCGCGGACACGGATCCTCTGGGCACGGCGAGGGAGCCCCTCGTCAGTCCGCTGCGAGATACAGAATTGAAGGGGCCCGAATGGCACGCGAAAAGAACTTCGCGTACATCGGGCCCCTTCAAAGCGTGTGTGATCGTTCGAGTCAGTTCACATCAGCTCATCATCTTTCCGGTTGTTAAACCGGTGGGAATTGGCACCACGACTGCGTTTGCAGCAGGTTGCCAAGGTTTCATAGGGCCCGTCCCTCCACCTTTCTGGATATCGCGCTATGGAACTGACAAAGATCTCGTGAAGAACCCAGAGTAGGATCGCCGTCCGGAACAAGCAAGAGGAAAAATTACTAGCGGATCAGGATGATCGGAGTCGCGGGATGCGCCGAGAAGGTTGGAGTAGGATCTCGGCGGCAAGACTGGAAGCTGATTCCATTTTTCGGCACAGCGGCTTGAAATGAGGCTACTACCCAATTCCAGCAGGGCGCATGAGGCTCTGGTTGGACCAGAACCTTTCGGCGCGCCTGGTCAACGGGCTAGCCAAGAACTTTCAAGGGTGAATCCTCCGTGTGAATCCGTGTAATCCGTGGCTAAGAAGTTTTTGATTTCAGAACTACTCGAGGTTTTCATTTGAGTCACGGATTTCCACGGACTTTGAAAGCCATTTTGCCTCGGTAGGCCAACAACAAGGGAATGAAGAAACAGCGCCAGCGAACCTGCTTGGATGGTGACTTCTACCTGGAATGTCAGGAGGAATGCTGGTCTACCGCCTCGCTTTGCATGAGCCTGGCGAAGGGATTTCCGTTTCCGTCCCAGGTATGCCGGGCTGCTGGGCTCAGGGGGCCAAGGTCCTGTGGCTGCGCATTGGAAACTGCACGACGGCCCACATTGAGGAATTGCTTCGCGCCTACACAACGGCTATTGCCGATTTTGTGAATAATCCTGGTGCGGGTGTCATGGTGCTTGCCTGAGGTATCAGGAAGGCGCTGGTTAGTCCGCCACGTAGCTCAGAGGCAGCCAACATCATCGCCGGGCGACCAGCAGAGGGCGTGGTAGATGAGGACGGCCATGCGTTTGATGAGGCGGCTCATGGGCGCGCCCGCCCAGTTGAGGGAGCGCTGCCCCGGATGAGGCCCGCGGCCACGGTGGCGTTGGTGAGTTCGTCGATGAGGATGAAGGAGCCGGTGGCCCGGACTTGCTCGTAGGCATCCACCGGGAGCGGACTCTGCAGGTTCAGGGTGGCCCCGGTGATGTCGTTCATGGCCAGGCCTGTGGCCGGGCGCAGGTCCAGCGACTCCATGTCCAGACGGCCATGGACCGCCGCAATCCGGGCGCGGACTTCTCGGGTGCCGTGGCGCAGCACGTAGGAGCGGCCTGGGAGGTGGGGTGCTTCCGCGAGCCAGGCGAGGGTGGCCGACAGTTCCTTGACGGAGCGGGGCGCATCCATGACTTTGGCGATGAGATCCCCCCGGGAGATGTCCAACTCATCCGTCAGTTGCAGGGCGACGCTTTGGCCCTGCCGGGCCTGCGCCAAGAACTTTCCGCCCAGATGGAGGGCGGCGACGCGGCTGCGGGCCCCGGAGGGCAGCACGGCGATCTCGTCGCCCACCGCAATGGATCCCGACTCCACCCGGCCGAGATAGGCCCGGTAGTCCGGGTGCTCCGCCGTGCGTGGCCGACTCACTAGCTGCACCGGGAACCTGCACGGGGCGTCGTCCAACTCCTCTTCAAGTCGGGTCGATTCCAGGATCTCCAGCAACGTGGGTCCCTGGTACCAGTCCAGATGGGCCCGCCGCTCCACAATTTGGTCGCCGTGCAGGGCCGAGATGGGCACGAAGCGCACCTCCTGGATGCCCACCTTGGCGGCGAACGCGAGGTAGTCCCGTGCGATGTCCTCGTAGCGGCCCTGCGACCAATCCACCAAGTCCATCTTGTTGACGGCCACTACCAGATGGCGAATGCCCAGCAGGTTCGCCAGGGCGCTGTGGCGGCGGGTCTGGGTGAGCACGCCTTTGCGGGCGTCGATGAGGATGATGGCCAGGTCCGCCGTGGAGGCCGCCGTCACCATGTTGCGGGTGAATTGTTCATGGCCCGGTGCATCCGCCAGGATGTACTTCCGCGTTCCAGTGGAAAAGTAGCGGTAGGCCACGTCGATGGTGATGCCCTGCTCCCGCTCGGCTTGCAGGCCATCGGTCAACAGCGAAAGGTCGATGGTGTCCAGCCCGCGCTTTTTTGAGCTGCGTTCGATGGCTTGCAGGGCGTCGGCCAGGATGGCCTTGCTGTCGAAGAGCAGCCGGCCGATGAGCGTGCTCTTGCCATCGTCCACGCTGCCGCACGTGAGGAAACGGAGAAGCCCGGTGTCCTCGTAAGGTGCGGGCTGCGGACTGCGGGCTGTGGGCTGCATGGCGTGGGACGCGGGCGGCGCTTCTTTTTCCATCGGCCCCAGCCCATCGTCCGCAGCCTTGGCCAACGGCGCCGAACTGGTTGCTGCATTCAACTGCCTGGTGGATGTAAAACGATCGCTCATCAAAAATATCCTTCCTTCTTGCGCTGCTCCATGGCCGCCTCGCTGGTCTGGTCGTCCAGCCGGGTGGCGCCGCGTTCGGTGAGTTCGGTGGTGGCGGTTTCGAGGATGATCTCCGCCACGGTGCGGGCCACGCTTGCCACCGGGGCGGTGCAGGTGATGTCGCCCACGGTGCGGAAGCGCACGCTGAGCTCTTCGATGGTCTCGCCCACCTTGGCGGGCGTCAGGTGGGTCACGGGCACCAGGGAACCATTCCGGCGGACGATCTTCCGCTGGTGTGCGAAGTAGATGCTGGGCAGCTCCAGGTCTTCGGCCTGGATGTACTGCCACACGTCCAGCTCCGTCCAATTGCTGATGGGGAAGGCACGGATGTTCTCGCCGGGATGGGTGCGGGCGTTGTATAGGTCCCAGAGTTCGGCCCGCTGGTTTTTCGGGTCCCATTGCCCGAATTCATCCCGGAACGAAAAAATACGTTCCTTGGCGCGGGCCTTTTCTTCATCCCGCCGGGCGCCGCCGATGCAGGCATCGAAGCCGAATTCCTGGATCGCATCCAGCAAGGTGACGGACTGAAATGGATTGCGGCTTTGCAGCGGATGGCGCAACACCACCTTGCCTTGGGCGATGGAATCCTCGAGCGAGCGCACGATCAGCCGTACGCCCAATTCAGCAGAGCGATAGTCCCGGAAGGCGATGACCTCGTCGTAGTTGTGACCGGTGTCGATATGCAGCAGCGGAAAGGGGAAACGGCCCGGCCGGAAGGCCTTTTCCGCCAGGCGCAGCAGGCATACGGAGTCCTTGCCGCCGGAAAACAGCAGCGCTGGATTCGCGCACTGGCCCGCGACCTCCCGGAGGATGTGGATGGCTTCAGACTCCAGGCGTTCCAGATGGGTGACGGTTTGGACTGGGGTGGCGAAGCTCATGCGTGGTCCTTGGCGAGGGCGCGACGGGAGTGGAGGCCGCATTCCTTGTGCTCGGGCGCTTCCCACCACCAGCGGCCGGCGCGGAGGTCCTCGCCGGGCCCGATGGCCCGGGTGCAAGGGGCGCAGCCGATGCTGGGATAGCCCTGGTCGTGGAGCGGGTTGGTGGGAACGTCGTGGGCTCGCACGTAGGCCCAGGTTTCTTCCAGGCTCCACGCGATGAGCGGATTGATCTTCAGGATGCCGCCATGGGCATGGTCCAGCTCGAAAGGCCCCAGGTCCGAGCGGGTGGCCGCCTGCTCCCGACGCAGGCCCGTGAGCCAAGCCTTGGCGCCCACTAAGGCTCGTCTGAGGGGCTCCACTTTCCGGATGGCGCAGCAGTCCTTGCGCAGCTGCAGGCTTTCGTAGAAGGCATTGGGGCCGCGCTGGTTCACGAAGGCTTCCACGGCCTCATGCTGTGGAAAGAAAATATCGATGGCCAAGCCGTAGCGATCTTTCACGGCGGCCATCAAGTCGTAGGTTTCCGGGTGCAAGCGGCCCGTGTCCAGGAAGAAAATCCGGGGTTGCGCGTCCAGGCGGCTAAGGACATCCAGCAGCGCGACGTCCTCCACCCCGAAGCTGCACGCGCAGGCCAAGTGCGGATGGAAGGTGGCCATGGCGTACTCGAGAATGGCTTCGGCGCCCGCGCCTTGGAAGGCTCGGTTCAGGGCCGCCACGCTGGCTTCATTGATGTGCGTCGGGCTCATGGGGCTTTCTCCAAAGGGGCTGCGGGATCATAAAATGCCTGCCGGACCCGCGGTCGGACGGCCGGGAACCGCGAAGCGAGCACCATGGCGGTGATGAGCACCCAGCCGCCATGGGCCATCCAGAATGGGAGCTTGTGGGCATTGAGCAGCAGGCGGCTCAGCCCGAAGCTCACGGCAAAGGTGTTGAACACGATGCATCCATGGCGGAAGGCGCCCTCCGACAGCCACCTCAGCGCCCTTCCGCCAAGCCAGAGGCCCAGCAGCACCACGGGCACCAGGGGAATGGCTGCCTGGAGGCTCGTCTTGGTGAGCAGGCCCAGGGCGTAGTAAGCCAGGGCCGTGAGCAGGGATTCCACCAGCCGCAGGAAGCTGATGGCGGCGCGGTACTCCGCTTTGGGGCAGCGATGGCGGTGGAAGTAGACGCTGAGGATGGGGCCCGAAATGGTGGTGAGCCCATAAATGGCGCCAGTGGCGAAGCCGAAGGGACGGGCCTCCTTCTCGGACCTTGCTTCGGCCCCGTGCCGCCCGAAGGCTTGGAAGAGCACGAGCGGCAGCAACAATCCGTAAGTGATGAGGCGGAGGGATCCCGCCGGGGTGAATTTCAGGACCAGGCTTCCGAGCAGCACGCCTGGCAACAAGGCCATCGCGAAGGGCAGCACTTTGGCCCGCACCTTCGGGAACTCCCGGTGGCTGAGGAGGAAAGAGCCCGCATTGAGGATCACTTCCAGCAACACAAGGACTGGATTCAAGATCCGTTGCGCGACGATCATCAAGGCCAAGGGCACGCTCAGGGTGCTGAAGCCGTGGCCCAGAACGCCGTTCACAAAGGCGCCCATGAGCGCGATGAGTGCCAGCCAGATCCAATGGGAGAGGGTCAGGTGTTCCATGGGCTCCTCAGCGGGCCGGGACTTCGAGGAGCGCGGTGGCGAGGGCCTCGCGGCCGATGCGCGCGGCGAAATCCCCAAAGCGCTCGTGGGCGGTGCCTTCCAATTTCCAGAATCCGAATAAGCGGTCGAGCAGTTCAGGCAGGGCCTCCAAGGTCACCTTTTGGACCACCTCGAAGGCCAGCCGGAAGCCTTCGGCGTGGCCACCTGCGTAGAGCGCGAATCTGCCGGGCGATTGGCCCACCAGCGCCAGTTCCGCGGAATAGGGCCGCGCGCAGCCGTTGGCGCAGCCCGTGACCCGGAAGACGGGCGCGAGGTCCGCGAGGCCGTGCCGCTCCAGGGGCGCCTGGAGGAGCGAGAGCAGATCCGGTAGGGCGCGCTCGGCTTCGGTGATGGCCAGCCCGCAGAGGGGTAGCGCCACGCAGGCCAGGGCCCGGTCATGCAGCCGGTCGGGGCTCTCGGGGTCGATGCCCCGCGCCTGGAGGATGTCCTCCACCTCGGCGCGGTCCGAAGCCTGGATGCCCACGAGGATGAGGTCCTGATCCGGCGTGATCTGCACGTCCAGATTGAAGTCGCGCACCAGTTCGCGCAGGGCGGTTTTCAGGGGCAGTCCGGGCCGGTCGGCGATGCGTCCGCTGAGGGTGTGGAAGCCCAGGGCCCAACTGCCATCCTCCCGCTGGATCCAGCCCAGAACTGGGCTGGTGCGCCATTCGGGCAGGTCCCGTGATTTGAATCGGCTTCCCCAACGCCGCTCGACCTCATCTTTGAACCAAGTGCTGCCGCGGGCGGCGATGAGGTATTTGAGGCGGGCGCGGCGGCGGTCGGCGCGGTTGCCAAATTCCCGCTGGGTTCCCACCACGGCCTCGGCCAGTGGCAGCAATTGGTCGAAGGGGATCCAGCCCAGTTCGTCCGCCAGACGTGGGAAGGTGGTGGGGTCGTTGTGGGTCATCCCCAGGCCGCCGCCGGCGAAGACGAAGAACCCGTCCAGGGCTCCGTCACTGCCCGTGGTGGCTGCGAAGCCCAGGTCATTCGTGTAGAGGTCCACCAGGTTTTCACCGGTGGCGGTGACGGCGATCTTGAATTTTCGAGGCAGGTAGGTGGCGCCGAGAATGGGTTCGGATTCCTGATCGAGGTCCACCTTCTCGCCATCCAGGAACACTTCGGCATAGGCGTGGGAATGGGCCAGGAATTGGGCGGAAAGGGCCTCGGCCACGGCATCCAGTTGGGCGAGATCCTTGCGGCCCCACGGGTTCGGTGCCTGGGTCACATTGCGCACTACGTCCCCGCAGGCGCCGCGGGTCGTCTGCAGTTCCGAGTGCAACGCCTTCAAGGCGGCCTTCAAGTCGCCCTTCAGAAGGCCATGCACTTCAAGGCTCTGGCGTGTGGTGAGACGCAGGCTCCGGTCGCCATAGCGGTCCGCGATGGCATCCCAGGCCAGATACCCGCTCGCGTCGAGCCGACCGCCGGGGATCCGGCCCCGGGCCATGAGCACCGGTGGTTTCGTCGGGGAAACCTCTGGGCCCTTGGATTTGTCGCGGCTTTTTTGCTGGTAGAGCCCATGCAGCTTGATGAGTTGTTGGGCGTCAGCGCTCAGGCCAAGCTCCGAGCCTGCGAGTTCGGCCTCGAGCGTGCCGCGCAGGTAGCGGGAATTCCGTTTAAGGATTTCGATGGGGCTTTCAGGAATGGACACTTCAGTTTTGGACATGGGGGGCTCCGACTTCAGCGGACGGGAAATAAGTGGCTTCAAAGGTATGGAGGAGCTGATGGAGGGCTGCGCTGCGCGCCCGGGGATCGGGCAGTTGCCGCCTTATTCGATTGCGGAAGGCCGCCAGCTGCAGCAGGAGCTCCCCGTCGCCCTGGGGCAGCAGCGATTCGAGGCTCAGGCGGAGGCTGCGGCTGAGGCCCGGGAAGCGGCCCTCGGTGCCGATGGCCAAGGTGTAGGGCCCGCGGCGCAGAGTCGATGCGAAGAAGGCGTCGCAGCGGTCGGGGTCGTCCACGGCATTCACCCAAAGGCCCCGGAGCCTGGCCTCATGGGCGATGAGGGCGTTGGCCCGCGCGTCATTGGTGGCGCTGATGACGAGGTGGATGTCATCCAGATCCCCCGCCGTGAAAGCTCGTTCCCGCAATTCGATGGCATGCCCCTTGGTTTCTTCCAGAAAGGCCCGGTTGAACCGCAGCGACACCACCCGGACCCAGGCTCCGGAACCCCGCAGCGCCTGGAGCTTAGCCAGCGCGACGGCGCCGCCCCCCACCAGGAGGACCCGCTTGCGCTGCAGGTTGAGGAAGAGGGGGACCAGGGTCATGGAGGATCGCTTCGGAAAGGAGGGGCCGTTCAGGAAGGGTGGGGTGGACGCGTTGGCCGATGGCGGCGCCCATGTAGACGAGGCCGGGTCCCTCGGTGCGCGGACAGAGGTGGCCCGCGGCTGCCAGCCGGAGCGACGAGATGGTGGTGGTCTGGCCCTCGCAAGTGGCTTTTTCAACCAGCGCCACCGGCAGGTCGGGCGAGGCCCCATGCAGGAGCAGCCGCTGGGCCACCTGCCGCAATGTCCGCGTGCCCATGAAGATGGCGAGGGTCGCGCGGGTACGCGCCAACTCAGGCCAATCCGTATCGGATTCCAGCAAGTGGTGGCCTTCAAGGATTCGAACTTCCCTTGATGCCCCGCGGTGGGTGAGGGGGATGCCCGAAGCCGAGGCTGCGCCCTGCAGCGCGCTCACGCCTGGAACCAGCTCGAAAGGGATGCCAGCGGCTTCGAGCCGCTGGGCCTCTTCTCCGCCACGCCCAAAGAGCAACGGATCGCCGCCCTTGAGCCGCACCACCCGCCGTCCCCTGCGGGCATGCTTCAGGAGCAGGTGATGGATGTGGTCCTGGGGCGTGCCCAGACCCCCGCATCGTTTGCCAACGGGGATGGCCTGCGCATCCTTCGGGAAAAGCTCCGCGAAGGAGGGCTCCAATAGGGAGTCATAGAGGATGACCTCGGCCTGCTGAAGGGTGCGCAGTCCCCGGAGGGTGAGCAGGTCCGGCGAGCCAGGGCCCGCGCCCACCAGGCTCACGAAACCTGGAGAACGGGGCAGGCGCACAGATTCACTTGAAAGGGGCATGGAGGCTCCAACCGGGTGGCGTGCTGCGGGCGTCTAGGCGCATGCAGCAGCGACAACAGGCGGGGGCCTGGGAGGACAGTGGTAGGGTTCGGATCGCGATCGGGTGGCGCATGGCGTCTCTTGTTGCGGTGCCCTTATCCTTTGGAAGGGGGGGGCGGGTGGGGCGAAACGTTCCTGCCGTTCCGACGCGATCCAAATCAACTGAGGCTCATATGAGTCCGAATCCGGCAAAGCGTGTGCTTCGCTGGATCCGGGCCCGTTGAGCTGCGTGTCAGTCCACACTAGCTCCACATCTTTCCGGCTTGTTCAGCCGGTGGGAATTGGCACCACCACTGCGTTTGCAGCAGGTTGCCAAGGTTTCACAGGGCCCATCCCTCCACCTTTCTGGATATCGCGCTATGGAACTGACAAAGAACAAAAACAGCTTGGAAACCCAAGATAATATTCCCTACTGAATCGGTCAAGTAAAAAGTTGACTAGAATTGTAATCTAATCAAATTCCAGCATCGACGCGAGTCTTCATGGTTTTGGCCGATGGATTAAGTCAATAGCTGACCAGGTCTTGTAAGGCTTTGCGGATCGCTTCGACGCTTGGCAGGAAGGCCGATTCCAGCCCTGGGGCCGCGGGCGTGGGGGTATCGGCGCTCCCCAGGCGCATCACCGGCGCGTCCAGCCACGAAAAGCACGCCTCCGAGACATGCGCAGCGATCTCCGCGCTAGGGCCGTAGGTGCGTTGGGCTTCGGTGAGCACCAGCGCGCGGTGGGTGAGTTTCACCTGGGTTGCGATGGCATCAAGGTCCAGGGGCGCGAGGGTGCGCAGGTCCAGCACCGCCACATCGAGGTTCGCCACGGCCTCCAAGGCGCGCTGCTGCATGGCGCCATAGGTGAGGATCACGGCCTGGCCGCCTTCTTTCCGCAGTGCTGCTTCGCCCAGCTGCGCGACGGGTGCAGCGTCCCAGCTGTCCTTCAAGCGCCGGTACAGGAATTTGTGCTCCAGGAAGAGCACGGGACCTTCGTCTTCGATGCTGGCGCGCAGGAGCGCGTAGGCGTCCCTCACGGTGCCTGGCGCCACCACCTTGAGCCCAGGGCTGCCCAGGAAATGGCGTTCGGGATTCTGGCTGTGGTAGGGCCCGCCGCCGACCCCTGCCCCGGCGGGCCCTCGGAAGACCACGGGGCAGGGCTGGCCCCAGCGCCAGTCCGTCATGGCGGCGAAATTGCAAATGAGGTCCGAAGCCAACAGCGCGAAATCCATGAACTGGAATTCCGCCACGGGTCGGCGGTCCATGAGCGCCGCGCCGATGGCGCTGCCGGCAATGGCCTGCTCGGCGATAGGCATGTCCACCACGCGTTCAGCGCCGAAGCGGTCGAACAATCCCGCCGTCGCTTGGAAAGCGCCGCCGTAGTGGCCGACGTCCTGGCCGAGGCAGAACACGCGGGCATCCGCCTCCATGGCGTCATGCAGGGCCAGATTGATCGCCTCCAGATAAGTGCCGTTGAACATGGGTCCAGGCTAGCCGCTCGGCGCGGTCTGCGACAGGCATCAAGCGGCGGGTATCCTGGGGAGATGCTGTCCTCTTTGCGCATCAAGAACCTGGCCCTGGTGGAGGACCTCTCGTTGGAGTTCGCCGGGGGTTTCACGGTGCTCACAGGGGAGACCGGCGCGGGGAAATCCCTCCTGGTGGACGCTTTGGCCCTTCTGGTGGGCGCGCGAGGGGATGCGGACACCGTGCGCCGGGACGCCGAGCGCGCCCTGGTGGAAGGCGTGGTGGAGGGCAACGGCGCCGACTGGCTGGCCTTCCTTCGCGACCGGGGCTTGCCTGAAGAACATCCGGTGGTGCTCCGGCGCGAAGTCAGCGCCGGCGGGCGTTCCCGGGCCTGGGTCAACGGCGCGGCTTGCTCACTAGCGGACCTGAAGGAAGCGGGCCGTATCTGGATGCGGCTCACGAGCCAGCACGACCATCAATCACTGCTGGGCGAAGAGCGGCATCTTGCCTTGCTGGACGAGGTGCTGGGCATTCAAGCGAAGCTCGACCCCGAAGCCGCTGCGGTGCGGGAGGCCGAGGGCGCGTTGAAGGCCCGGAAGCGCAGCGAGGCGGACCGCGCGCGGCGTTTGGAGCAGTTGGCGGAACAGCTGTCGGATTTGCAGGCCTTGGGCCCGAAACCCGGCGAATGGACCCAGCTCCGGGCCGAGCGCGAGCCCCTGCGGCACGGAGTGCAACTGGAAGCCGCGTTCCGGGAAGCCGAAGAGAATTTACGGCTGGCCCTTCCGCAGATTGAAACAGCGAATCGAGCGGTCGCCAGGGCCACAACGGTCATGCCGGGGGCCCAGGAGCAATTGGACCGGCTCCGCTCGTTGCGCCTGGAACTGGAGGACCTCCAGGCCCTCGCCCAGGACCAGGCGCTGCATTTCGCCGAACACGGAGCCGAAGCCTTGGAGGCCCTCGAGGCGAGGTTGGCGGCCTTTGAGAAGCTCGCCCGCCGCCACCATTGCGAGCCCGAGGAACTGCCCGGCATCTTCGTCGCGCTGCGTGAAGAAGAGCGGCAGTGGCTCGGAGGCGAAGCCAGCCTCGCGGAATTGGAGGCTGCGCTGGCCAAGGCCGCCGAGGGCTATCGCGCCAAAGCGGAAGCGCTCCACAAGGGCCGTGGCGGCTCCCTGGAGAAGCTGGAAGCCGAAGTCCACAAGCGGCTCTCCCAGCTGGGCATGCAGGGCGCGCGGATCCAGGTCAGGCTCTCCCTGGCGCTGGATGCCTCCAGCCCTGTGGCGCAGCAGGGGCAGGGCGTCCGGGTGGCCGGCAGCGGGTTCAGCGACGTGGCCATCTGGATCGAATCCAACCCCGGCGAAGGCTTCCGCCCGCTCGCCAAAATCGCTTCGGGGGGGGAACTGAGCCGCCTCATGCTCGCGCTGCTCGGAGCGGGCATCGTGTTGAGGAAACAGGGTGAAGCTCCCTCCCTGACCCTGGTGCTCGATGAAGTGGACGCGGGCATCGGTGGCGAGACGGCCCTGGCCGTGGGCACTGCCATCCAGGCCCTCGGATCACGGCATCAGGTGCTGGCGGTGACACACCTCGCCCAGGTCGCTTCCCGCGCCGACCACCATGGCCTGCTGCGCAAGGCCACCGAAGGGGGGCGCACCCGCAGCGAACTGGCTTGGGTCCGCGATGATTCGAAACTTCGGGAATTGGCGCGCCTGCTTTCGGGGCACCCCGACCGCCCCGAGGCCCTGGAGCACGCTCGCGTGCTGGTGGCCGAGTAGCCAACGAAAAGGCCGCCCTGCTGGGCGGCCTTTTGAGGAGCGGTGCGTCAGGGCTTAGCGGCTGACGGTGAGGTTGTAGGGGGTGGTGGTGCTGGAGCCGGCGTAGCGCTTGACGGCGACGTAGACGGTCGTGGCGCCACCGGTGTTGGCCCAGGAGGCGTTCTCGGTGGTGGTGGAGCCTTCCGAGGCTGCGAGC
>JANXPB010000236.1 GCA_025357545.1 Holophagaceae bacterium | reverse complement strand
TGCGTTCCGCTTCGCGCTCCAGGACTACCTGTTCAAATAGGTCATCCCGCTTGAGGGAGGCGACAAACTTTTCCTCGGCCTCGCGGGTGCGGGCTTCGCCTTTGATCTTGAGGGCCACGCGCTGGTCGGAGCCGCGCACTTTCTGGATGGCCTTGAGGCGCACATCCTGCACCAGGCTGCGCTCCAGTTCGGCGGTGAGTCGGGACCAGGGCAGGGTGCGCTCGGTGAAGATGCGCTCTGCCAACTTCCACCGGGGCAGTTCCTTGGTGACGTCGATGGAGCGCAGCTGCTCCACGAGTTTGTCCTGTTTGCGGGCGGCGGCCTGGGCGTTGTTGCTGATGCGCACCGCCTCCCGGCCGGCCTTGCGGGCCTGGTTGGCCTGGTAGCCCCAGGTGGCAAGGGTTCCAGCGAGGCAGAGGGCGCCCAGGACCAGCGCGCTCCAGCCGAGGACCTCGTGCTTCTGCCGCCAGAGAGTCGGCGGCGGCGCAAGGTTGAGCTTGAGAACCGGAATGGGCATCAGAGGGTCTCGCTGCTGGGAATCTCAGGCTGGATCGGGTGCATCGGAATGGAGGTCGGCGGGAAATGCGGCGCCCCCCAGACCCAGAGCTCCTGGGGCGAACGGTTTTCCCGCTGGAGGTAGGCGGCGGAAGGAAGGACCCGCTCGCTGATCCAGCCGTCGGGATCCAGCGGTTCGTTCCATTGGCGCAACAACGCCAGCCCCCGGCCCCAGGCCACCAGGGTGCCGGTGTACTTGCCGGCCGCGGTGGGACAGAGCGACAGCAGCATGCCGGGCATGGAGCGGCTGGGGGCCAGCCGGTTGTAGAGCCAGAGCCAGCGGGGCAGGATGCTGTGCACGGACCGGCCCAGCTTCAGGCCCAACTGCACCCAGGCATCGCGCTGCGCTTCGGGCATACCCGCCAACAGCCAGGCGCCATCCTCGAGGGCCAGAGCCTGCACCGCATGGAGGCCGTCCTGGGCCATGGCTTGGTTGAACCGCCATCTGAAAAAGGCATCCCGCGCTTCGGAGCCTTGCGGCAGTTCCACGATGTCCCGCAGCAGCACCGCCGGGGCCATGAGGTCGTCGACGATCCACTGGGTGGGCCCCAAGGGGAGGTTGGTCAAAGCCTGCGCGAGCTGGTCCTCGGTGGGGAGGCCCTGGATGGCCCGATCGCCGCCCTCCGTGTGGATGCGATGCGGTTCGATCCACAGCACTGAAGCCGTCTTGGGGCCGAAGGCGAGCAGGCTCATTGGGCTTGCCCGCTGCCAGTGGCGTCCTGCCGGTCCTTGAGGTACTTGGCGAACCGGGCCTGGGCGCGGTTCTGCCCGAGGTACCAGCCCCAGCAGAAAAGCACAGTGGCGCTGAAGGCATGGAGCCACCACCAGCCGCTCATGGGATAGCGCATGGAATCGGGCAAGGGCGGCAAGGGGGCTCCAGCGATCACAAGGAGGGTAGGAAGGAATGGTGGAATGGAGGCAAAGACCTAAGTCTATCGCCCGGGGCCCAGAAGCCCAAGCGCAGAAGGAGACCCGGATGGAGCCGCAGAAGAAGGGTGTCGTTGTGTGCCGGAAGGATCCAGCGGAAGATCAACGTCGGCTTTGCTTCAAGCCTGGGCCTTTAGGGCGCGTGGCTGAGCATGGTATGGAGTAAACCGGGCGGAAGTTCCGCCAAACCCTGAAGGGAGCATTCCGGCAGTGCGCCTCATCGCCCTCGAACTCAACGGCTTCAAGTCCTTCGCGGACCCGCAGAAACTAACGTTTCCCAGCGGCATGACGGCGGTGGTGGGGCCCAACGGCTGCGGCAAATCGAACATCACCGACGCCCTGGCCTGGGTCCTGGGGGAACAGCGCGCGAGCCTGCTGCGCGGCGCCGAGATGGCGGATGTGATTTTTTCCGGCACCTCCGATCGCCGGGCCACGGGCATGGCTGAGGTGAAGCTCTCGCTCGAGATGGCGGACCCCGCCCTGCCGGGCGCCACGAAGGAGGTGGTCATCTCCCGCCGGCTCTATCGGGATCAGGGCTCCGAGTACCGCGTCAATGGGCGCGAGACGCGCCTCAAGGACGTGCAGGACCTGCTCATGGACACGGGCATGGGGACCCGGGCCTATTCATTCATCCAACAGGGCCAGATCGACCTGATCCTGTCCACCAAGCCCAAGGACCGCCGGGTGCTGCTGGAAGAGGCCGCCGGCATCACGCGGTACAAGCTGCGGCGCACGGAAGCGGAGCGCAGACTGGTGGAGACCAAGGCCAACCTGGACCGCCTGCAGGACATCCTTTTTGAACTGAACAAGCAGCTGGAGAGCCTCCGGCGCCAAGCCACCAAGGCCAAGCGGGCGCAAGAACTGGACGAGGCCATCAAAGCCACCCAGCGCATCCTGCTCTCAGCCAAGACCGAAGAATTCCAGGCGGTCAAAGCCCGACTCGCAGAGACTCAGGACCTGCTGGACCGGCAGGTCGCGCTGCTCACCGTGCAAGCTTCGGAGCGGGCCGCGGAGGTCGGCACCCTGCGCCTCTCCGTGGATGAGTTGCAGCGCAGTCTGGACCGCGGCCAGCGGTCCGTGATGGCCGTCGAACAGCGGCTGGGGTTCATCGAGCAGGAAAAGGGTTTCGAAGAGAGCCGCGTGCAGGAGTCCACGGCCGCCGCCGAGCGGCTGGAAGACCGGCGCCAGGCCTTGGCCGAGCGGGTGTCGGCCCTGGCCGCTGGAATCGCCGTGATGCAGGAGAAGGAGGCCCTTGCTGCCACACAACTGAGCCTCCGCGAGGGCGTTTTCACCGAGGCTGAGGAGGCTGTGGTGCTGGCGGGCGGAGCCCTGCGGCGCACCGAAGCCGAACTCCGCGACTTCCGGCACAAGCGGACCGAGGCGAAGGCGGCCGTCCAGGCCCATCACAAAGCCAAGTTGGGCGTGCAGGGGCTCATCGCGCAACTGGAAGGCCGCCTGGAGAGCCTCAACCATGAAGAAGCCATGCGCGCGCCGCGGCTCGACGGCCTGCAGCAGGAAGCCCAGCGGCTGGGCCGGGAGTTGGAGGGCAGCGCCGAGCGGCTGGAGGCCGT
The DNA here is from genome assembly GCA_025357545.1 of Holophagaceae bacterium. GTDB lineage: Bacteria > Acidobacteriota > Holophagae > Holophagales > Holophagaceae > JANXPB01. The sequence continues at coordinate 51,479 of JANXPB010000236.1, read as the reverse complement.
TGAAGACGCCCTGCGGAGCCTCCGCACTGAGGTGCGCGAAAAGCAGGAGGGCATCCGCGCCGCGGCCAAAGCCATGCACGATGCCGAAGGCCGGTGCGAGACCGCCGAGCGGCGCATCCGTCAGATTTCGGACCTCCTGCAGCAGGCCAGTGGTTCGGCGGAATTGAAAAAGGGCCTGGCCTGGCTGCGGGATCAGGGCATCGCGTTCAAGAGCCTGGCCGAGTGCATCCAGACGGACGAAGCGCATCGCCCTGATCTCGAGCGTCTACTGGGGACCTGGGAACAGGCCATCGCGCTGGATGCCGCCACCATGGCCCGGGCCGCTGAAGCGCCGGGCCAGATCTGGATGGCAGCCGCAGCGCCCTCAAAGCCAACCCAGGCTCCCGAAAAATGTTTGGCTCTCGCGGTGGGGATCACATGGAAAGCCGGCGCGCCGCGGCTTTTCGAAGGTCTGGTGCAGCGTGCTTTCCGCTGCGCGGACGAAGACCTTCCTGGCCTCTCAGCCGACTACCCGGAACTGGCGTTGGTCTCTCCGCGCTTCGTCAAGCTTCCCTTCGGCCCGGTGCAGTTGGGGTTGGCGGCGCCCGCCGCGTCGCCCTTGAAACTCCAAGCCGAATTGGAGGCCGCCCGCCAAGACCGGGAAGCCGCATTGGAAGGCGCTGAAGCAGCCGAGGAAGGCCTGCAGCGCCTGCAGGCCGATGCATCGGAATCCCTGGGCCGCCTGGAGGGCATGGAGGAGGATTTCCGCGAAGGTCGCGCGCGGGCGGAGACCTTCAAGGGACAGCTCGCGTCGGTGGAGGCCCAGTTGCGGGAAATCCACCAGGCCGCAGAGCGGGCCGATGCCCTTTGGGAGCAGTTGGAAGCGGAGATCGGCACCCACCAGGCCCAGATGCGAGCCCTGGAGGAGGCCCCGCTGGATGCGGAGGACGCGGCCCTGGAGCTGGCTATCCACGGAGCGGAGGTGAAGGTCCAGGAGGCCCAGTCGGCCCTGGACGAGCGCCGGGAAGTACGCATGGAGGCTGCACGCTTGCGGGACGGCGTCTGGGCGGAGCGGGACGCGCTGCAGCGGCAGGTCCAGCTCCAGCAGCGGGGCGTCTTCGACGTGGAGGCGGAGTTGAAGCGGATGGACTCGGACCTCGCGGAGTCCGCCGAGCGACGGTCGGAAGCGTTGAAGCGCATCCAGGAACTCGAAGCCGAGGCCCAGGAAAAACTAAAGGAACGGCTATCCGCCGTGGATGTGCTGACGGAATTGCGGCCTCAGCTGGACGGCCAGGCGGAAGCGCTGCGGATGCAGGAAAGGGCCGCGAGGGAGTACCAGGAGGCTCTTGAAAACGCGCGGCAATTGCACCACGAGAATCAGGTGGCCGCGGCCCAGGTCCAGGGCGGAGTCGATGCGTTGGCCAAGGAAGTGGAATTGGCTCTCGGAATGGAAGTGCCCGCCTTCATGGCCTCCATCACGGACCTCGAACGGGAAGCCTGGGACGAGGGCGAGCTGGTGCACCAGACCCGCCTCAACGAAGCCCAAGGCAAGCGCCTGGAACTGGGCGGGGTCAACGCGCTGGCCATCCAGGAACTGGCGGAAGCAGAAGAACGCCTGGACTTCATGTCCCAGCAGCAGGCGGATGTGCTCGAGGCCATTCAGAACCTGGAATCCACCATCGCCGAAATCAACGGCACCTCCGAAGAGCGCTTCCGCGAAGCCTTCGATTTCATCAACGCCCGCTTCACCGAAGTTTTCAAGGAGACCTTCGGCGGCGGCCACGCGCACCTCTCCTTGGATGATCCGAAAGATCTGTTGGAGTGCGGCATCGAGATCACCGCCCAGCCTCCCGGCAAGTCCGCCAAGGCCTTGACCCTGCTCAGCGGCGGCGAGAAGGCGCTGACGGCCATCTCGCTGCTCTTCGCCATCTTCCACTACAAGCCCTCGCCTTTCTGCGTGCTGGACGAGGTGGACGCGCCCCTCGACGAGGCCAACGTGGGGCGCTTCGCCGCCCTGGTCCAGAAGATGAAGGCCGATACCCAATTCATCGTGATCACCCATCAGAAGCCCACCATGGTGGCCGCGGACACGCTGTACGGCGTGACCATGCAGGAAAAGGGCATCTCGAAACTGGTGAGCGTCCAGCTCAGGGAAGCCGAACAGCTCGTGTGATGCCTGGGGCCCACAGCCCACAGCCCATCCCTGGTAGCCTCAACCCATGAACCTCCTTGATTGGGACCTGGGCAATGTGCCGCCAGGCATTGCCTGGGGGGGCGTAGACGAAGCCGGCCGGGGGGCTTGGGCCGGGCCCGTGGTGGCGGCCTGCGCGGTGCTGGACCAAGGCACCCTGAACAAGTGGCGGCATGTGCTGGAGGATGTGCGGGACAGCAAACAGTTGAGCCCCGAGCGCCGGGAGTCGCTGGCCACTGAATTGAAGACCATCCTGCCGGCCTATGCCATTGGCGAGGTGGACAACCTGGGCATCGATCGCGAAAACATTCTGGAAGCCACGCTCATGGCCATGCGAGGGGCTGTTGCCCAATTGGCCCTGCGGCCCCGCATCCTTTTTGTGGATGGCAATCAGGCCCCCAAAACCGGCCTTCCCGAGCGGCTGCTGGTGGACGGCGACCGGATAAGTTGCGCCGTGGCCTGTGCCAGCATCCTCGCCAAGACCCACCGGGACGAGCTCATGCGCCGTGCGGACGACCACTACGATGGCTTCGGCTTTGCGCAGCACAAAGGCTACGGCACCGCAAAGCACCGGGCGGCGCTTCAGTCCGCAGGCCCCTGCGCTATCCACCGCATCAGCTTCGCGCCGGTGAGCGCCACCCAGCAGCCGGACGAACAAGTTCGGGACGAGCTGCGCCACAGCCTGGAAAAATGTGATTCGGTGGTGGAGCTGCACTGCTGGGTGGACGTGCATCTGCGGCCTGCCTATGGAAAACTCAAGCTCGTCTGGGTCGAGACCCTGCGGCGTCGCTACGCGGACCTGCTGGCCCGCATCGTGGCCGGGGAAGAGGGCCTGGCGTGACGGCCCTCGACGTGGTTCTGGGCCTCGTGCAACGGGAGGGACGCTGGTTCCTCCAGCGCCGTGCGAGGGCGAACCCCATCCTGCCGGGCCACTGGGAATTTCCAGGCGGCAAGGTTCACGGCGGTGAAAGCATCACGGCGGCCCTGGTCCGGGAACTCATGGAGGAACTGGCCTGGGAGCCCGTCGAGCTCATCCCAATGCAGGTGTTTGAAGGCATGGCCCAAGGCTCGGCAGTGCGGCTGCATCCGGTGCGCTGCGATTGCGCCGGGCAACCTCGCACGCCGCTGGCCTGGGGTTGGTTCACGGTGCCAGAGCTGCGCCGGCTGCGCCTTCCCGAGGCCAACCACCCCCTCCTGGATTTATTGGTCTGATGCGCCACCGGCCCGGGTGGTGGTGGTCACTGTTGCGGGCTTTCGGCACGCTGGGCGGCGTGTGGATTCTGCTCCAGGCCTTGCCCCGCTGGCTGCCGGAAGACCCCGCCCGCATCGCCGCGGGTGAGTGGGCCAGCGAAGCCGAGGTGGAGGCTCTCCGCCACCTGTTGCGGCTGGACCTTCCTATGGGCCGGGCGCTTCTTGCCGCGGCGGATGAACTGGTGCATGGGTCCCTGGGCGTGAGCCTCCGCTACCACCGCCCTGTGGCTGAAATGCTGAGGCAGGGTTTTCCCGTGAGCCTGCGGCTGGCCCTCTTGGCCGTGCTGCTGTCGGGGGCTTGGGCGTGGGCGCTGGCGGGCACCTCGAAAGCCGCGGCCTGGGCCCGGGCCGCGGCGGTGGCTTCGCCCGTCTACGTGGCGGGGCCGCTGCTGCTGTGGGCTGTGGCCCAGCACGTGCGTTGGATTCCCGTGGCCGGCATCCAGGGCTGGGCCGCGTGGATCCTGCCTTCCTTGGCCCTGGCGATTCCCTTGGCGGGCCACCAGTCCAGAATCCTTGCAGCCCGGTTGGGCGAGTTGAGGGGCTCGCCGGGCCTGCGCTGCTGGACGGCCCTTGGGGTGCCCGGCCCCACCCGCGCACTGAAATGGTTGCTGCCCGCGGTGGCGGGCCCCTGGTTCACGGTGGTGGGTTTGCAACTCGGCGGGCTGCTGGGCGGGGCGGTGCTCACAGAGACCATCTTCTCGATTCCGGGAATAGGGCTGCAAATGGTCAACGCCTTGTCCGCCCGGGACCTTCCGCTGCTGCAGGGAACGGTGCTATTGGGGGCCCTGTTATATGTGGCGACGCAGTTGGCGGTGGAATGGGCCGGGGCTCTGCTGGATCCGAGGCTCGGATGAGGCGTGTCTGGATTGCAGCCTCGGCCTTCCTCTTGCTCGGCTTTGTATTTGGAGGTGAAGGCGGGGTGGATCTGCTGCACCGGCTCGAGCGGCCCCAATTCCAGCATATTTTCGGTACCGATGAGATGGGTCGTGATCTCTTCGCGCGGTGGTGGCTGGGGGGCGCGAGGGCGCTGGCCTTGGGCCTTGGACTCACGGCATTGCACCTCGCCACTGGGCTGCTCGGAGCCCTGCTGGTTCATCCTTCCCCGATGGCCCGCCGCAGCTTGCTGGCTTTCGCCGATATCCTGGCGTCCATCCCTTCGCTGCTGCTGTGCCTCTTCCTTCTGGCCTTCCTGAGGCCTGGGTATGGGGCGCTGATCCTGGCCCTGGCCATCGGCGGTTGGATCCCCTACGCGCGGCTGGCCCTGATCCAGCTGGATGCTTTGCGGGAGGATCGCAGCCTGCAACAGGCCAGGCTTATGGGCGCGAAGCGGGCCCATCTCTGGAGCCGCCACCTGCTGCCACGGCTCTGGCCCCTCCTTGCGGCCCAGGCCGCCGTGGGGATCGGGGCCGTGGTTCTGGCCGAAGGCGGGCTCAGCTTTCTGGGACTGGGCCTTCCGCCGGAGCGGGCCTCGTGGGGAGCCATGTTGGCGGCAGGCCGCGCCTTTTTGCTGGTGAGCCCCTGGCAACTCATCTGGCCCTCTCTGGGCCTCTTTTGCCTGCTGCTGGGGACGGAAGCAGGGCCCCGCAGGATAGCTTGAGCGAAGCGTGGGAAACTCTTTTGATACTCTATGCACCCAATGGATATGGAGCCCAGATGAGCCGTATGATGCCCCAAAGATGGCCCCGGATGACGATGGGGATCTGGATCCTGGTAGGCCATCTGCTGCTGTCCGCGCAGACCCAGCCGAAGAACCCAGGCACCCCTGCCAAGCTTCGGGTCCAAGCCCCGGGTACGCAAATGGAAGTCACCGTGGATGCCCGCCAGGGCAAGCTGGGCATCGCGATGCCGAATCCGTTGCTCACGGGCCTCGATGCCACTGAAGTGACCGCTGCCTTCACGGATACGCTGCGGCGCGATCTTGAGGAGGCGGGCCCTTTTTCATTGCTCAAAGACAAGCTGCCCACCAGCGTGGAAGCCTCCACGGCCAAGGCGTGGCTCGATACAGGCGCGGAATGGGTGCTGTCCATGCGGCTCAGCAAGGCCGGCGAGGCCGTTACGCTGGTGCTCCAGGTGCTGGACGTGAAGGCGACCTCCCAGGGAGACGGCAAGCAGCTGCGCTATGCGTTCAATAAAAACTATTCTGGCAACGTGGCCCTCCTGCGCCGCATCGCCCATACGGTGGCGGACGACTTGGTGGATCGCCTCACCGGCGAGCGCGGCATCGCCAACACCCGCGTGGTGTTCGTGCGGCAGATGGCGCCGGGCATCAAGGAGATCTTCCAGGTGGACCGCGATGGCGCGAATCCCATCCAGCTCACCCGCTACGGGAGCCTGACCCTGTCGCCCACTGTGGCGCCGGATGGCCGGCTGGCCTACGTGACCTACAAGGGCGGTGCCCCCGAAATCTGGGGCCAGAAAAAGTCCGGCGGACCCCACGAACGGCTCTACCCCGCCGCCGCTGCCGGTTCGCAGGGCAGCTGCTACGCGCCCATCTGGTCCCCGGATGGCAAGCGCCTGGCCTTCACCCAGAGTGACCGCCGGGGTAACAGCGACATCGTGGTGATGGATGTCCAGAGCGGCCGGGTGCGCAAACTCACGGATGGTGGCTTCATCAACACCGAGCCCAGTTGGAATCCCGCGGGCACCCAGATCGCTTTCACTTCCGACCGGGAAGGCGGCCCCCAGGTCTATCTGATGGAGGAGGATGGTTCCAATGTGCGCCGTCTCTCGGGCGAAGGCAGCTACAACGCCAGTCCCTCCTGGAGCCCCAACGGGGCCATGATCGCCTACGTCTCACGCTTTGAAGGCAAGTTCGATCTCTTCGTCTTCAAGCTGGAAATGGGAAAGGCCTATCAGATCACCACCGGAGTGGCTTCGAGTGAATCGCCAGCTTGGGCTCCGGACGAACGCCGCCTGGTCTTCTCCAGCAACCGTGGCGGCAACATGCAGATCTGGACCACGGACCTGTCCGGCAACTCCGTCAAGCGGCTTACGGAATTCACCTTCTGCCAGAGCCCGAAATGGACCCGAAGCAGGTGAGTTCTGTCCGAAGTCCTTGCGGATTCGCATTCATCGCGGGGACTGGGATCCTCGTGCGTCTGTCGGGGAGGGCAACACCCACCAGTTCGTCCGCCGGGTCGACCTTTGGCCCACCTAAGCTGCTGTAGCGTAATAATCAGTAAAGCTCCGCCCATTCCGCATCGCCCGCTAATTTTTACTAGCCCTTCCTTCGTGACTTGTTAAGCTGAGTCCGCGTTCTCCCAAGGGCCTACATGGAGGTAGCATTCATGCGACCGGTTCGAACCCTTCTCGTTCTAGGCGGCACCCTGGGGATGGCCATAGGCTTGGCCTGCAAGAAGCCCGAGCCCACACCCGAGCCGCCGCCGCCGACTACGACCACCACCAAAGTGGAACCGCCGCCCGCCGACACGAAGGCCCCGGTCGAGACCGCCAAGCCCACGGACATGAGCGCAGCGAAGTACGCGGAATTCCAGAAGGCCGCGAACACTGCCTTGAAAGACATCAATTTCGATTTCGACAGCTCCGAGATCCGCGATGCCGACAAGCCGAAACTGCAGTCAGTCGCGTCCTTCATGAAAGCCTATGCCTCGGCGCGCATCATGATCGAAGGCCATTGCGACGAGCGCGGCACGGTGGAATACAACCTGGCCCTCGGCGACCGCCGGGCCGTGGCTGCCCAGAACTACCTGTCGGGATTGGGGGTCAACCGGGACCGCATGGGCACCATCAGCTACGGCAAGGAAAAGCCCAAGGTCACGGGCCAGAGCGAAGAGAGTTTCTTCGCCAACCGCCGGGGTGAATTCAAGCTTCAGAACTAGGCCCGCCTGGGATCCATGATCCAGCGGGGAGCAGCGGTGTCCTCCGACTATTTTAAGGGAAGCCACTTCGCCAGGAGGTTCCATGCATCAGCGCAACATGGCTCTCATCGCCATCCTCAGCGGGGTGGCCATCTTCAGCGGCTGCGAGTCGGACGAACGGCTCAAGTCCGTGGAGCGGGAGGCTGGCGAAATGAAGGTGGAAGTCTTCAAACTCCGGCAGCAGCAAGAGGAAAACAGCCGCAAGGCCGATACGGACCGCCGCGAATCCACCGAATGGCGTGCCGAGGACCGGCAGTTCCGCGCCGACCTCCAGGAGACGCTGCGCCAGCTGACGGACGCCACCAAGGTCATCAACAACCGCATGGGCAACATGAGCCGCACAGCTGCCGCACCGGCCTCGCCGACATCCGCCACGCCGCCCGCCAGCACGTCTGATGACGAGAAAGCCTTTGGCAGCGCAGTGCTGGACTACAACCGTGGCAATTACGCCATTGCATCCGAGGGCCTCGACCTCTTCACCCGCACCTATCCCAACAGTGTCAGGAAGCCGGACGCCCTTTTTTTCCTGGGCATGTCCTTCTACAACCAGAAGAGCTACGAAAAATCCCAGGCGGCCTTCGATCGCATCCTGCGGGACCACCCCAGTTCCGCCCAGTTCCTACCGGCCAAACTCAAACGGGGCCAGTGCCTCTTGAAGCAGGGCCTCAAGCCAGCGGCGCTGCGGGTTTTCAAGGAGCTGGTGGACGGCTTTCCAGGCACGCCTGAAGCCCGCACCGCCCAACAGGAAATGGCGGATCTTGGCTACTGAACCAATCGGGCCCATCGAGCGCTGGCGGGTACCCGTTCGCATCGACTTGGCGGGGGGGACCCTGGACCTGTGGCCCATCTATGCCCTGATGGGCGGCGGTTCCACCGTGAACGCGGCCATCGACCTTTGGATCGAGCTGGAGACTACCTTTGGCGGCGCCGGGCATCGCTTCAGAAGCGAGGACCTGGGGCTCACCATGGATGTTCCGGTCTGGCCGGCGCAGCCGCCGCCAGGGCTTTCCTGGGTATGGCGAGTGCTCGATGCCGCGCCCCGGAAGCCCGCCCGTTTACGGATCCAGAGTCCAGTTCCGAAGGGCTCGGGGCTGGGGGTTTCGAGTTGTCTGGGGGTGGGGTTGCTCGGTGCGGCCATGGGCTGCGAAGCAGGGGCAGCACTGGCCGCCCAGGTGCCCCTTTTGCGGGATCTGGAAGCCCGGGAGGTGCAGTCGCCCGCCGGGTGGCAGGACTACTATCCAGCGGCCCTGGGCGGAGCCCTGGCCCTGCATTGGGGCCCCACTCCGCGCTGGGAGCGGCTCACGCCTCATCCCGAGCTGCTGCAGGACCTGCTGGTCTTCTACACCGGTGCGCCCCATCACTCGGGCCTCACCAACTGGGAAGCCTACAAGCGCTTCATGGAAGGCGATGCCACGACGCGGTCCGCGCTCACCGACATCGCCGCCCTCGCGGAGGCAATGGCGCTGGCGGTACCCAACAACCCAGGTGAAGTGGCCGAACTGCTGGAGCGCGAAGGCAAGGCCCGGGTGCGCTTGTCGCCGGCGGTGGAGACGGATGCCATGCGCGCAGTGCGCCAGCGTGGCCAGCTGGAGGGCTGGTACGCAGGCATGAAGCCCTGCGGCGCGGGTGGTGGCGGCTGCTGCATCCTGGTGGTGAAGCCGGGCAAGACGGAGGCTGCCCGCGCGGCCCTGGGCGCCATGGCTCTGCCGGTGCTGCCTGCGGGCTTTACGCCGCAGGGCCTGCATCGCTGTTGAGCCGGCGCCATACCTCGATCGGATCGGGGCCTAGAAGGGGGGCATCGGCGGGAGTTTGCAGGAGGTCCCGCAAACGCTGGTCGCGTTTGCCGAAGGGCAGCAGGGGCAGGTCTGCGGTTTCGACCCAACGAAAGCCAAGGGGCGCCGCCGGCGCTCCGACGGTATCGGGGAAGCGCAGACGCCATGGCTCCACGCGCTCCCGGCGATGGGTGTAGACCTGGGTCCACCCGGTCCAGGCGCGCACCTCGATGGCCGAAAAAAGAATCTGAGGATCCGCGGCGAGATCGCTGCCAACTGCCTGGGCCAAGTTCTTTAACGCAGGCCAAGTCCAGAGGCCCGCGAGCAGTCCCGTTCCGGCGGGGGGACGCAGCAGCCAGCAGTCCTTGGCTGCGATGGCCAATAGCCAGATATCCGTTTCCAAAGGCTTCTGGCGGGTGACCGTGGGTGGGATACGCGCGGTGGCACCCAAGCGCCGGGCTTCACAGGCACCGGCGAGTGGACACAAAGGGCAACGCGGGGTCGGTGTGCAGACCGTCGCACCCAGTTCCATGAGGCCCTGGGTGATGCGTGACGGACCCAAGGCGGACAGCGCCGCCCTTAGCCAGATCCGCAGCTCCGGGGCTTGGCATTTGGGATCCCCGTCGAGGGCCAGTAGCCTCGCCAGCACGCGAAAGGCGTTGCCATCCAAGGCTGGTTCGGGCCATTGAAAGGCGATGGAAGCCACCGCGGCTCCGGTGTAGGAGCCGAGTCCCGGCAACTGCATCAGGCCTGCCAGATCCGTAGGCCAACCGTGTTCCGCAATGGCCTGTGCCGCAGCCTGCAGGTGGCGCGCCCGCCGATAGTAGCCCAAGCCTTCCCAGGCCTTGTGCACGGCATCCGGCGCCGCCTGGGCGAGGGACGCGGCGTCGGGGAAGCGCACCATCCAGCGCTCAAAGTAAGGGATGACCGTCGCCACCTGGGTTTGCTGGAGCATCATCTCCGAGACCAGGACCGCATAAGGCTCGGGATGGGGCGCGTCCAGATCTTCGTGGCGCCAAGGCATGGCCCGGCGGTGGGCTTCGAACCAGGGGCCGAGGGGTGCCATGAGCTGAGACGATTCAGGCCAAATCGTGGGCCAAGTGATGGGATTTCCTCGCAGCTCGGGCCTCGTTCCTTGTCCTTCAAACCTCATATCTCATACCTGAAAAGAGCGCCCTGCGGCGCTCTTTTGTTTGGTGCCCGCGAGCAGACTCGAACTGCTACGGCTTTTGGCCACCACCACCTCAAGATGGCGTGTCTACCAGTTTCACCACGCGGGCATGAGTGAATTTCCAGGATGCCAGCCAGAGTGGTTGGCGTCAACGTCAGAGACCGTTCCGGGCCCCGCCGCCGTCCAGCGGAATTGCTTATTTCTTGGCGGGAGTGGATCCGCTTGCGGGAACCGCTGGTGCGGGGGTCGAAGGTGTGGTCGGTGCGGCCGGCGCGGCCTTCGGGAGGACTGGAGCTGAAGCCGCAGGCTTGGTTTCGGGCAGCTTGTCCAGCACCGAACGGTTCTGCTTCACCACCACGTATTCGATCATCAGGGAAGTGGCCAGGAAGCAGGCCACGACGTAGTAGGTGATCTTCGCGAGCACTGGCGCCGCGCCCTGGGCGCCGAAGGCAGTGTTGGCACCGCCGCCGCCGAAGGCCGAACCCATGCCGCCACCCTTGGCGCCGGGCTGCAGCAGGACGATGGAAACGAGCACGATGCTAAGGACGATATGAAGGGTCAGCAGAAAGCCGCTCATGAATACTCCGAACCCTCGATTCTAGCGCGGGCTGGGGTCTGGACCAAGCCCTAGTGTGGCTTTGGGGGCCAGAGCATGGGCCTAGAACGCCAATCCCGTGGGGACCGTGGCCTCCCGCAGGACGGCATGGATGGCCCGGCACTGGTGCACCAGCTGCAGGAAGTCCGAGGGCAGCAGCGCCTGGGGCCCGTCGCTGAGGGCCTTCTCGGGTTGGCAGTGGGTCTCCACCAAGAGCCCGTGAGCCCCCGCGGCGACCCCGGCGCGGGCGCAGGGGATCACCAGATCCCGCCGTCCGGTGGCGTGGCTCGGATCCACCATGATCGGCAGGTGGGTGAGGGCCTTGGCGGCGGGCACTACGCTCACGTCCAGGGTATTGCGGGCGTGGTCGCTCCAAGTGCGGATGCCCCGTTCGCAAAGGATCACGTTGCGGTTTCCCTCGGACAGCACGTACTCCGCGGCATAAAGCCATTCCTCCAGAGTCGCTGAGGGCCCCCGTTTCAGGAGGACCGGCTTTTCGCTGCGGCCCGCCCGCTTCAATAGTGCGAAATTCTGCATGTTCCGCGCCCCGATCTGGATGAGGTCCGCGGTCCGTTCCACAGCATCGAAGGTTTCTAGTTCAGTGGCCTCGGTGACGATGCCCAGGTCGAATTCGGCGCGGGCCTCCTCCAACAATTTCAGTCCCTCGAGGCCCAGGCCTTGGAAGCTGTAGGGGCTGGTGCGGGGCTTGAAGGCGCCGGCCCGCAGGAGCTTGACGCCGGCCTCGGCCACATAGCGGGCCGTGGCGAAGAGTTGGTCCCGGCTCTCCACGCCGCAGGGGCCGGCCACCAGGGCCAGTCCAGGCCCGCCGACCTTAACGCCTCGCACGTCCACGATGGTGCGCCCTGGCGCGGAATCGCTGGAGGCCAGCTTGAAGGGCGAGGTGATGGGCACGACCTTGCGGACCCCGCCCATGGTTTCCAGTCGGTCGGGTTTGAGCGCCTTGGACGCATGGGGCGCGAGGATGTGCAGGGCCTCGGCACCATCCTGCACCTGCGCCCGCACGCCGGCGCTTCCCAGCGTTTCAAGCACCTGCCGAACCTGTTCGGCGGTGGCTCCGCATTCCATCAGGATCAGCACCACGTCCCCCAGCTACTATGCTACGCGGGGCCACATGCTTCTGGCATGTGTCTTGATTCAGCTGATCGAAACCCATTTAGACCCAAGGTTGCCCATCTGGCCTTTCCTCGGAAATATCACTATCGGAGCCCGCCATGAAACGAGAGGTCTTCCTCCTCGCCGCTGCTCTAAGCCTTCTGGCCTGCACCCGCCCGGAAGTGGAGGCCTTCCGCCTGCGGCCCACTCCCGTCGCGGTCCGCATGACCATTCCAGCTGACGTACCCCATGGCGAGGAGGTCCGCCGGGAGTACAGCGCCGCCCTGCAGGCCAAGCTCGCCACACGGGTGGTGGTGGTACCCGAAGGGGTGCAGGGGCCGGCGGACACCGCGGGCCTCGAGGTGGCCATCACCGATGTGAAGCGCTATCGCGGGGGCCCCAGCCCCGCCGCGGTGGGCGTCATCACCGGCGCAGCCGTGGGCCTCATCGGGGCGGCCTCGGGGAACCGCTACAGCGTTTTCGATGGATTCTGGTGGGGCCTCTTCGCCGCCAGCCATGCCGCGGGCTCGCGGCGTGCGGAGCTGGACCGGCTGGGTTACCGGCCTCTAGATGTGAGCGCCACGATCCGCCTCCGCCAACCTGGAGCCCAGGCTGCCGGCGCACCCTTGGCGGAATTCGATGTGGGCGGCGACGAGGTGATCGACGCCATGGACCCGCTCAGCCGGCGCGAAGCCGACGATGAAGGCCGCATCCGTGAAGAGGAGGCCCGGGCCTTCGCGCGGGTGGTGGTGGCCAAGCTGCAGGACCGCTTTGGCTGGAGCGCCCATGGTTCGCCCACTTTCTATGCGCCGCCCCGGCCCAGGGTCGAGCCTGACGCCCCTCCGGAAACCAAGCCTGGGCAGAGTGTTCCTGCCACGGCTCCCGCTCCCCAGCGCTGAGGTGGGCATGGAGACTGGCGTTCTTCAGTGCGGAGCCTGCGGCGGGCCCGTGGGCCCCGACGAAATGGTCTGCCGGAGCTGCGGCTCCCAGGTGGCCACGGTGGCCTGCCCGAACTGCATGGGCATGGTGTCGGTGCATGCGAAGCACTGCGGAAACTGCGGGGCCGCCATCACCCCAACGGAGGAGCTGCCCACCGAGCTGGGCTGTCCCGGATGCCGCAAAGCGAAGCTGAGCCGCTCCATCTTGGGGGGCGTGGAAGTCGACCAATGCCTGCTCTGCGGCGGGGTCTGGCTGCGGCAGGATCTTTTCGACAAGGTTGCGGGCGACAAGGAGGTCCGGGGGCGGGCCCTGGGCGCCCTGCCCACGGTTCCGCACACCCAGGCCACCATGGGGCTCGAGGTCATCTACCGCCCTTGTCCGGCCTGCAGCCAGATGATGAACCGCTACAACTACGCCCGGATTTCCGGTGTGCTGGTGGACGGCTGCAAGCGCCACGGCCTCTGGTTCGACAAGGATGAGTTGCGGCAGGTGCTGGAATTCATCCAGGGCGGCGGCCTCGATAAAAGCCACGAGCGGGATGTGGCGCGCCTGGATGAAGAGCAGCGGGCCAAGGCCCAGATGGTCCGCATGGATCTGGGCATGCACCCTTCCAGTTCCACGGAATTCCAATCCCAATGGGGCCGGTCCGGCGGGTTAGGGATCCTGTCAGCCCTGGTGGATGGCCTGGTGGACCACTTCATCGTCTAGGCTTCCTGCGCGGTCTTCACCATCTCCGCGAAAGCCAGGGGATCCATGCTGGCGCCGCCCACCAGAGCGCCCGAAACCTGGGGCACCGACAGAATGGACCCGAAATTCGAGGCCTTCACGCTGCCGCCATAGAGGATCGGCACCGAGCTGCCGGCCTCGCCCAGCAGCACGCGCAGTTCCTCGCGGATGAAATGATGGGCTTCGTGGATCTGGCGGCCATCGGCGGTGCGGCCGGTGCCGATGGCCCAGATGGGCTCATAGGCCACCCAGATGGGTCCGGAGGAAACCCCCTTCAGGACTGAAAGCTGGGTCTTGATCACGCTGAAAGTCTGCTCGCGCTCCCGCTCCACCAAGGTCTCGCCGATGCAGAGCAGGGGCAGCAGCTTGTGGCTCTGCGCCGCCGCCACCTTTTTTGCCAGGACCTCGTCGGTCTCGCCGAACTGCTGACGCCGCTCACTATGCCCGAGGATCACACCGCTGCAGCCCGCGTCCCGGATCTGGGCCATGGATACTTCCCCAGTGAAAGCGCCCTTGGGTTCGAAATGGCCGTTTTGCGCGAAGGTCGTGATCCCCCGTCCCCGCAATTGGGAATGGATGGTCCAGAGCAGGATGGAGGGCGGAGCGATGGCCACGCGCACGTCCTCCACCGGGTTGTAGTTCTCGGCGAAAGTTGAGCAAAAATTCGATGCCTCCGGAAACAAGAGGTTCATCTTCCAATTCGCCACGACACAGCGCATGGCCTCTCCGGGTTGTGTGAAAACAGTTTAGAGGGCGTTTCGGAATGGGCAGCGCTTTTTTACCCGACCTTTGACGGGAGGCTGCACTGAACCCTGCCGCCGTCCATGCCAAGAACCCCTGCAATGGCCCTGGAAAACCGGCTACCGTGACAGCGCGACCACGCCGGGCAATTCCAGCCCACTCAGGAATTCAAGGCTGGCGCCGCCGCCGGTGGAGACGTGGCTCATGCGGGAGATCACCCCGGCCTTGGCGGCGGCGGCCACGCTATCGCCCCCACCCACCAGCACGAAGGCGCCACGGTCGGCGGCGTCCGCCATCTCCTCGGCCAGGGTCAGGGTGCCGCTGGCGAAGACGTCCAGCTCGAAGACGCCCATGGGCCCGTTCCAAAGGATGGTGAGGGCGGCGCGGATCTCCTGCACGTAGGCAGCCACGGTCTCGGGGCCGATGTCCAGGCCCATGCGGTCCGCCGGAATGTCCGCATCATTGGTGAGCGCGCAGTCCGCGTCCTCGGCGATGCGGTCCGCCACCAGATGGTCCAGGGGCAGCAGTAGGCGCGTGCCTTTGGCTTCCGCTTCGCGGATGAGGTCCCGGGCCAGGTCGAGCTTGTCGTCTTCGCAGAGGCTCTTGCCGATGGCGGTGCCCTTGGCCTTCAGGAGCGTGTAGCTCATGGCGCCGCCAATGAGGATGGCGTCGGCCTTGCCGATGAAGTGGTGGATGAGCTCGATCTTGTCCGAGACTTTGGCGCCGCCCATCACGGCGATCAGCGGTTTTTCGGGGTGGTCCAGGATACGGCCCAGAGCGGCGAGTTCTTTTGCCATGAGGAAACCCGCAGCCACGCGGTTCTTGGGGAAATCCGCCACCATGCCGCTGACGGAGGCGTGGCCCCGGTGGGCCGCGCCGAAGGCGTCGTTGACGTAGGCCTCGGCCAGCCCTGCCAGGGCCGCTGCGAATTCCGGATTGTTCTTCGTCTCGCCCTTCTGGAAGCGCAGGTTTTCCAGGAGCAGCACCTGGCCAGGCTTCAGGGCCCTCGCTTCGGCCGCGACCGCATCCCCCACGACGCCCGAAGCCAGCTTCACGTCGAACCCCTCCCCCTTCAGCCAGGTGGCCACCGGCGCCAGGCTGAAGGCCGCTTCAAAGCCGTCGCCCTTGGGCCTTCCCAGATGCGAGGCCAACACCACCGAAGCCCCCTGGCCCAACAGGAATTGCAACGTTGGGAGGGTCTCCCGGATGCGAGTGGGATCGGTGATGGCGCCATTCTTCAGCGGCACGTTCAGGTCGGCCCTGAGGAACACCCGCAGGCCTTTGGCGTCCAGCTCCTTCAGCGTGCGAAACCCCATGCGATGCCTCCTCGATCCAACTGGTGATTGTCAAACAGGATCGGTCCGCTGGCCCACGGATGATTTCTCAAAGAGGGCCAACCAGCGCGGGGACTCAAGGTTGAAGGGCGTTCCCGAATAGTCGCCGAGAGCGGTGCGGAGCTGGAATCCGGCCTCCTGCGCCAGCGCCAGGAGTTCGACCGGTTCGTAGACCCGCACCGATTCCACCACCTCCCGAGTGGCGCCGGACTCCAGGTATTCGATGCTCATGCGCTTGACGATGCGCTGGCCTTCAAGGGTTCGCCGGCTATGCACGCGCAACCTGCCATGTTCCTCGACGTCCTCGACCACCAGGTTTTTTCGCAGGTGCGCGGCGTGCAGGTAATCCATGAGCAGGATGCCGCCGGGTTTGAGGCACGCCGCCAGATCGTGGAGCAGGCTGCGGTTGTCGGCATCGCTGAAATAGCCGAAGGGGGTGAACCAGAGGCAGGCACCCGCCAGGCTGCCCGGCTGCAAGGGGAGGCGCCGCATGTCGCCCCGCAGCAGGTGGCCCCGCAGCCGCACCGGCGCCGCCCTCAGCAGGCTTTCGGATAGGTCCAGCCCGAAGGCTTCCCCATTCACCTCCCGCAAGGGCCACAGGTGGCGGCCAGCGCCGCAGGCCAGGTCCAGCACGGGGCCCGTGGCCAGTTCCGGAGCGAGACGCAAGGCCGTGGCCACGGCTTGCCCTGCCTCAGCTCCGTCGCGGTTGGCGTAGAGGGCCAGATAGTCCTCGTCGAACCAGTCGTTGAACCAATCAGCCATCTCTCGAAGCTACCAGGAGTGGCGGATGGGTTTATTGATTTGCGGTGACCCCCAACCCCCACTCCCCGCCCATCGGGCTACCAGGCGCTACACTGGTCAGCCTGAAGGAAGCGCCATGATCCGCCCCGAACGCCTCGAAGACCAAATCCAATTCCTGCTGTCCACGGTGGTCCAGCGGGACTTGCGGGATCCCGAACTGGGTTTCGTCACCCTCACGGCCGTCCGGCTGACGCCGGATCGTGGCCAGGCACGGGTCTACTTCACGGCCCTGCCCACCGCAGGACTCAGCGATGCGGACCAGATCGCCCAGTCCCGGAAAGCTCTGGGCCGCGCGGCGGGCTTTTTGCGCACCCATCTGGCCAAGGCGCTGGATATGAAGCGTGTGCCGGAGCTTAAATTCTTCCCGGATGCCTCGCTCACCGAAGGCAACCGCATGGAAGGCCTCCTTGCGGATTTGGAGAAAGAGCGCGCGGCCAGGCCGGTGGAAGTTCCGCCTGCGGATTCTGCGGAAGCCTGATGCAACCCGGGATCTATCTGGTCCACAAGGCGGTGGGCGGCACGAGCTTCGACGTGGTGCGGGGCTTCACGCGCGAGGCCCGGGAGGCGGGGCTCAAGAAATATCCCATTGGCCATGGCGGCACCCTGGACCCCTTCGCCAACGGCCTGCTCCTGATCCTTGCGGGCCAGGCCACGCGCCTGATGGAGCTGCTGCATCCGCTGCCCAAGTCCTACGTGGCCGACATTGTATGGGGAGTGGAAACAGATACCTGCGATCTGTTGGGCCAGGCCGTCAGCCGCTCTGATGCGGGCAATCTGACGCCAGCCAGCCTGGATGCTGCGTTGCTTTCCTTCCTTGGCTGGCAGGACCAGGTGCCGCCGGCCACCAGCGCCAAGAAGATCGATGGCGAAGCCGCCTATCGGAAGGCCCACCGCGGGGAGGAGGTCATCCTGCCGCCCTCCCGGGTCTACCTTCACGAGGCGGCCTGGCTGGAGCACGATCTGCCCAGGCAGAGCCGCCTCCAGATCACCTGCCGCGGCGGTTTCTACGTGCGTGCCCTGGCGCGGGACCTGGGCCGGCTTCTGGGCTGCGGCGCCCACCTGGCGGCCCTCCAGCGCACGGCCATCGGACCCTGGTTGGACCCTGGACCCGGGCAGCGCGTCCTCATCGAGGGCGAGGCCCTGGTGCCTTGGTGCTCCGCCCGGCGGATTACGGCTGGCGAGGCTCTGGATCTGGCGCATGGGCGTGGCATCGTCCGGGCCGCCATGGAATCGCCGGCTTGGAGCTTACCTTTCGGCTTTCCTGATCCGGCCGCGCCCATCCGGGCCTTGCATCAAGGGCGGCTGATGGCGCTGTTGCGCGAACAGGATGAGGGACTGCGCACCCTCGCGAACCTGCGGGGCGGGCTATGAAACTTTCTCGCCCTGGTTCTGCCCCTGCTGCTGAGTGGCCCTGATGGCCGCGCCCAGGTCCAGGATAGGTTCGGGGCGCCCATAAACATAGCCCTGCACCCAGGGCACGTCGGCGTCCATCACGGCGGTGAGTTCCTCATAGAGTTCGATGCCCTCGGCGATGAAGCCCACGCGCATGCGCTCGGCGAAATGTGCCAGGGCATTCAACAAGGCCGCTTGATACGGGCGCCGGTGCACCTGCTCCACCAGGCTGCGGTCGGCCTTGATGAAATCCGGGGCCAGCCGCGCCATGTGCGTCAGGGACGCCACCCCCGCGCCCAGGTCGTCCACCGCGATCTTCAAGCCGTGATCCCGCAGCCGCTTCGAATATTTCTGCAGCTCGTCCAGGTCATGGAGCGAGTGGCTCTCGGTGAATTCCACCACCACCTGGCCTGGGTTCACTTCAAGGCCTCCCACCCAGCGGGGCAGGTGGTCCCAGAAATCCGGGTGGGCCAGGGTGCTGGGTTCCAGGTTGATGAAGTGCATCCGGTCGACGGGCACCGTGCCCGACAGCAGCTTGAAGGCGGCATCCAGGCACAGCAGGTCGAGGCTCACCTTGTGGTCGAAGGAGATGTCGCGGTTGGCGAAGATGGTGCCCACCGCTCGCATCTCGCCATCGTCGCCCTTGAAGCGGAACAACATTTCCTGCGCCATGATCCGGGCGCTCCGCACGCTGTAGATCGGGTGAGCATAGGGAACCAGGGCCCGTTGGTGGCTGAGAAGGCTCTGGAGAATATCCGCGCTCAAGAAGGCTCCGGGACCGGACCATGACGCTATGCCAGGGTTGTGGAGCCAAGCTTATACCTCCTGTCCAGGTCTGCCACCTTCTGCGAATGTTAAGTGATGTGAAGAAGCCTTCTGGAACTCTAAGCTAGGCTGGAAGTGGAGGTTGCATGGGGCGGACGGTGGTGTTGGGAGCAGGAAAATCCGGGCTGGCGGCGGCGGCCTTCCTAGCGTCATCGGGCGTCGAGACAGTGCTCACGGACCAGGAGTTCCACCCAAGTCCCGACCAGCTGAAGGTGCTCCTTTCGGCCGGAGTTCCCGCCGTCTGGGGCGATCACCCCCTGTCGCTGCTGGAGCATTGCGCAGAGGTGGTGCTGAGCCCGGGCATCAGTCCACGCGTTCCCTTCGCTGCCCAGGCAGCCGCCCGGGGCATTCCGGTCATCGGCGAAGTGGAGTTGGCGCACCGGGCGCTGCGGGCCAAAGCCGATGGCTCCCGCATCCTGGCCATCACGGGCACCAACGGGAAGAGCACCACAACGGATTTGTTGGCCCACCTGCTGCGGGCAGCCGGGCTGTCCGCCGTGGCCTGCGGCAATCTGGGGACCCCCTTCCTGCAAGCGGTCGTGGAAGGCGGCCCTGGCTCCATCTACGCGCTGGAATTGTCCAGTTACCAGCTAGAGACGGTGAAGGATTTCCACGCGGACGGCGCGGCCTTCCTGAATTTGTCGCCGGACCATCTGGCCCGGCACGGAACGCTGGAAGCCTATCGCCAGGCCAAGCTGCGCATCTTCGAGCATCAGACGGAGCAGGACCTGCGCGTGGTGCCGGCCGCCCACCCGGAATGGTGGGTCGATGCGCCCGGAATGGCCGCCACGGCCACTTTCGGATGGGAGGAGACCGCCGGTCCCAGCGCATTTTGCGATGCCCGCGGACTGCTTTTCATCAAAGGCCGGGACGGCCACCTCACCGCTGTCCTCAAACGCGCTGAACTGAAGCTTCCCGGCGACCACAACGTGGACAACGCTTTGGCCGCTTTGCTGCTGGCCAGCCACGGCGGAGCGCCTCTGGAAGCCCTCCGCGCAGGCCTGCGCAGCTACCCTGGCTTGGCCCACCGCATCGCCCTCTGCGGCGAGCGCGGGGGCGTGAAGGCGTACAACGATTCCAAAGGCACCAATGTGGATGCAACGCTCATCGCCATCCGCGCCCTGCCTGGGCCGGTCGTCCTGTTGCTCGGCGGCACCGACAAGGGCGCCAGCTATGGCCCGCTGCGGGCAGCGCTCAACGGAAAGCTGCGTCGGTTGGTCTTCCTCGGTGAGGCCGTGCCACAGCTTCAACGGGATCTAGGCGACCTGCCCCATGACGTTGTGACTGCTTTTGACGACGCTGTGCAGCATGCCTTGTCCCTGGCCCAGCCCAGCGACCAGGTGCTGCTGAGCCCTGCCTGTGCCAGCTTCGACCAGTTCAGGAATTTCGAGGAACGCGGCGAGCGGTTCGAGGCCTTGGTGAAGGTGTGGGCCCGGGCCTGATCAGACGCCGAAGGGTGCGATGGCTGCGTCGATCTTCGCCGCGAGCTTGCGATCCTTCTCGGTGACGCCACCTGCGTCATGGGTGGTGAGGGTGAGGCGGACGTAGCCCCAGCCAAATTCGATGTCAGGGTGGTGCTGCAGGGCTTCGGCGGGCGCGGCGATGGCACTGACGATGTTGAAGGCGGTCATGAAATCGGGTGTCTTGATCTCCCGGTGCAGGGCCTTGTCGCGTTCGATCCAGCTCATGGGCACTCCCTCTGGATTGAGCCTACCGGCCCAAGCGCAAGGCCGCCACTGCGCCCCGGAGGCACCGACGGTGACAGGATGGAGGCAAACCTGGGTTCGCGGGGCCTGGCCGGCGAAGGCGCCCCTTTCAGCGGGCCACCGGTAGGCCCTGGAGATTCCAAGTTTCCATGCCCCCGGCCAGCGATTTCACGTGGTCGAAGCCTGCCGCCTCAAGGATCTTCTGGGCTTGGGCCGAACGGCCTCCGGCCTTGCAAATCGTGACTACCGGAGCCTGCCGAAGGGCTGCCAGTTCCTTGATCCGCCTGGGCAGGTCTCCCAGAGGTATAAGGCAGGCTCCAACTATGTGTCCCAAGGAACCCGTGAATTCATCGGGTTCCCGCACATCCAGCAGGAAGGGCCGCCGGGCCAAGTTCGCCAGATCCCGGCAAGTGAGGGTGGGGACGTCCACGCTGCCTCCGCCCACTTCGCAGGAAGCGCCTTCTTGGGGAATGGCCACGCAATTTGGATCCCGGGTGCAGCGCAGGTTGGCCTTCACCACGTCCACCATCCAATCCGCCGCCGGCAATGTCGCGCCTTGGAGCCAGGCCACGTAGGCCTCCCGGCTGCGGGGTTGCAGGCGCGGGTTGCGCTGGCGTTCCCCCGCCAGGGTGGAAGGGCCGGAGGCCCGATAGTCGTGGCCGGGCAGCACCTTGAGAGAGCCATCGAGAGCGGCGAGCAGTTGCAGGCTGTCCCAGTGGGCGCCGGGGTCGCCGCCGGGCAGGTCCGTGCGTCCGGCCCCGCCTTCGCCTAGGAAAAGAAAATCTCCAGTGAACAGGTGCCCCGCCAGCAGGAAGCTCTGGCTATCGCGGGTGTGCCCCGGGGTATGCAGGCTTTCGATGCGCGAGTCCCCGAGGGGCAGGTCGCGGCCGCTGTGAAGGCGGAGATTGGCTTCTTGGATTTGTGAATCCGCGTGGACCCCGTAGTCGGCCCCGGTGAGGTCCCGGAGCCGGGCGCAGGCCGAGAGGTGGTCCGCGTGGGTGTGGGTGTCGAGCACGTAGCGCAAGCGAAGGCCAAGGCCTTTCAGCTCCGCCAGGTAGTGGTCCTCCCGGCCCAGAAGGGGGTCCACCAGCGCGGCTTCGCCGCCTTCTTCGGCCAGGTAGGTTTTGCAGGCGCCGTCGTTCAGTTGCTGGATTCGAATGGGCCCTCCAGTGGGTGGAAAGCCGTCAGTCTAGCCTGCATCAGGCGTGGCTGTGTTCCGTCAATTCAGCCACCTCGGCCCTGAGCAGCCAGTCCTCGGGGAAGCGCTCCAGGGTGGCCAGGATGGCCGGCAAGCGGTGGCCGGGCCCGGCGTCGGACTCGCGCAGGGCACGCACTTCGGTGTAGAGGGCCCCCAATTCAGCGGTCAAGGCATCAGCCTTCCGGGCCCGGGCCTGGGCTTCGGCGTCGCCTTCGGCGAAGGCGTTCTGCTCGCCGAACCAGTGGTCCCAAGCGCCGGGATCCGCGGGGCCGCCGGCGACCGAGGGCAGACTCTCGCTGACGAAGAGCAGGGCCCAGGAGGGGACATCGAGGGGCTGGCCATGGAGGTGGGCGCGCAGGTTGATGACTTCGTGATCGCCCACTTTAAAACCCGAGAGGCACAACCCCGATAGCAGCTCCACTTCGAAAGCGCCGGACGGGGGCAGGTCTGCTTTTCCAAAGGCCACCAGGGCCGGTCCGGACCAGGGCCGCCGCAAGGCCTGGCCTTCGCGGGAGATGAGGATCGGTCCATCCAGCCGAACGAGCGCGGTGCAGAGAATCGCCGAGAGCGGGCGGCCCGCGGCGAGTTCAGCCACCTTGCCGCTCAATTCCAGGCCCTCGGCGAGGACAAGATGGTTCACGGTGCGTGCCCGCAGAGCTTCCTCCAGGCCGAAGTCCCCGCCGCGCTTCCAGGCCGTGGTGGCCTCGAATTCCTCCAGCACTTCGAAAAGATGGTCGAAATCCCGGGCCACGAAGAGCTGGGGCTGCATGGTGGTGATGTCGTATTCGGTCTCGGCGCACACCAGGCTCAAGGGCACTTTCTTGACGGCGCTCGTGAGGCAATGGACCGCTTCGCCGATGGAGGAGAGCAGGCCCGCACCGTAGATTTTTGGCTCGCCCAAGGCGCCCACCAAGCCGTACTCTGCGGTCCACCAGTACAACCGCGAGGCCTTCGTGTTCTCGCTGACGTAGCGGCGGCTTTGGGAAGCCGCGCGCAGCCGGGCACCGGCCACCGCCACGTCCTCGGGCGTGGCGGTGGGATCCTCCTTGACGACACTGAGGTTGCGGATGGCCTCGAAGACCGCCTGGTCCTCCACGGATGCGATGGCCTTGAAGCCGGCGACACCGCAGCGCTTCAGATACTCGGCGTAGCGGGCGTCCGCCAGGATCGGCGCGTGCCCCGCGCTTTCGTGGATGATGTCCGGCGCTGGCGTGTAGTCCACGTGCTGGTAGGCCCGGATGTCTGCGGCGATGGCGAGGACGCCGAGAGCCTGCAATTCCGTGAACACCGAAGGGGGGATGAAGCCCCGCACCGCCACGGCGCTCCACCCCAGGGAGTGGAGTTTTTCGTTCATCTCGTCCAGGCTGGGGATGCGCTCCAGGCCGATGCCGGTGGCGTCGAGGCCCTTGAGGTAGCTCGGATGGGCCTTGTCCTTCAGGTGTACCGTGAGCCGCCGCAGGATATGCCGCCACACCGCCTGGTCCCGGGGGGTATAGGCTGCGTAGTCCTGCGACACCACGTAGCGCTGCAGATGCTTGGGCAGGGCGCGGATGGCTCGCTCAGTGGGGGTCATAGGGGCTCCAACTCCCATTATGGGGCTCCGGACTCTAGGCGAAAATCCAAAATAGTTCGACCTTATGGTCTGTTTTTCGACAATTGGTGAAACTTAGCCAGGTGGGCCTTGAGGAAGCCCAGGCAGGCCAGAGCTTCGGCCCGGGCGCCCCCGGCCGGTTCCAGGGCCACGACCTCTACGAACTGGGCCACCGGCTCCTTGAGCTTCCAGATCCCCAAATCTGCGGGAAACGGTGCCAGGGGTCTCAGATCCGGCGCGATGGCGCAGGCTCCGTAGGCCCGCAGCGCTGGGTAGAGCTGGAGGAAACTCTCAACCCGCGCCACCTCTTTCACCGTGATACCGGCCTCGGTAAAGCGCTGGCTATTGGCGCCGCCATAGGGATCGTCCCGCAGCCAGTCCACAAAGGGCAAGGCAGCCAGATCCGCCACCTTCACTTGGAGCCGGGTGCCGAAGGCCTTTGCTGCCTCGGAGTCCGGAGCTGCCAGCACCACGAAGGGCAGGTGGGCCAGCACCTGGCTTTCCACCCCGCGATGGGGGGGCAGGGGTGTGAAGCCCAGGGCCAGGTCCAGCTGTCGGGTCTGCACCTGGCGCACCAAATCGAAGGCCCCGCCGAAACTGGTCTCCAGCTTGATGTCCCGCCGGGCCATCTCCGCAGTGATGCCATCCAGCAACGCAGTGGAAAGGGTGGGATTGAGCCCCAGCCGGAGATTCGGCTCCAGGCTCGCGAAGTCCTGAAGGCGTTTCAGGTCCAGTTGGTGCAGCGGGCCCTGGGCGGCGGCGTAGAGCCGTTCACCCCGGGGCGTAAGCTTCAGCCGCTTGCCCGGCCCCCGCTCCAGCAGCGCGTCGCCGTGGGTCACGGACTCCTCGAGTGCTTTCAAGTGCTCGCTCACCACGCTGCGTGCCACGCCCAAATGCTGGGCCGCGCCGTCGAGGGTGCCCGTCTCGACGGCGGTGACAAAAGATTCCAGCCACGTGAGATGGCGCTGTAGCTTGCGAAGGCCCATACGCGGATTATGCAGCGAAGGCAGGGGCTGGATGAAGCGCTGATCCTGAGGCCCCGCTGGACTTTTGGGGGGGGGGCGGAGTCTAGAGTTGCTTAAGGTGTGGGCCCCAGGTGGACAGGGCCGGGCGGTGGCGGGCAGAATTCCATCCACCTGCCCCTACTTTCTTCCTTTTGCGAGGCCGCCATGTTCGGACTGATGAAGGCGAAGATCTGCACCCAGCCTGCGGGCGTACGGGAGGCGCGGCGGCTGGCCTACTGCGGGGTCTGCAAGACCCTTGGCGCGCGCTACGGCCAACGCAGCCGCTTCCTCCTGAGCCACGACATGGTGTTTCTGGCGGAACTGCTGGAGGCCTTGGAGCCGGAGGCCGCGCCGCCGCAGTCCCTGAACCGGGCCCTCCGGTCCTACAATTGCCTGGCCCTTCCGCAAGAGGATGGTTCTCTGCCGATGCGCCTCCGCTTCGCGGCGGCCGCAACCCTGTTCATCTCCGAGGCCCAGCTGGCGGACCGTCGCGACGATGCGCCCTCCCGGTTTGTTGATTCCGCCGCATGGTTTTTGGGCACCCCCTTCCGGAAGGCCTCCGAGGACCTGGAGGCCTGGGGGGTTCCGGTGCAGGCATTACGCGCGCTGCTGGCTTCGCAAACGGGCCGCGAGCGCCGCGCTGCCGCCATGGCTGGGCGGCTCCCCGCGGAGGCATTGTTGGGCCAGGTGGTCGCGCCCACCGCCGAGGGGACGGGCATTCTGTTCGGGGCTGGGGCCCGGCTGGCAGGCCGACCGGATTTAGTGCCCAGGTTGGAGGCGCTGGGCCGGGAGTTCGGCAAGCTGATCTACTTGCTGGACGCCTACGAGGATGAAGCAAAGGATGCGCGGCTCGGCGAGTTCAACGCCTTCCGCACCGCGCTTGGAGTGACTGCAACCCCTACCCCCGCCCAGGTCGAGGCCATGGGGGTCCGCGTAGCCGAGGCTGGCCAGAACGTGGCGGCCCACCTCGAGGCCTTGCCGCTCTCCGCGGACCGCCTGACCCTCTTCGTCACGCGACTTCAGACCAACCTTTCCGCGCGCCTGGGCGCGGCCTGCCATGGTGCGGGCTGCTCCACAGCCGCGAAAAGTCCTGTGGTCCAGAGGCGGCGTGCCATGGTCCGGGCCCAGGCTGTCGTCACTGCCACTTTGGCCCAGTCCACGGCCTGGGCGCGGGTGCTGCTGGCCCCGGTGGTGCTGGTGCTGGCCTTGCCCCTGGCCTTCTTCTTCCCGGTGTGGGTGGGCCCTGAGACCAAGCTGGGGGCAGCCTACGGGCTCCTGCTGAACCTGATGTTCGCCGGTCAGGCAGCACGGCAACTGGTGAAGCCCTTCCGCTTTGCCGCCGAGGGTCCCGAGGATCTGGAAGGCCTCTCGGAGGGCGCCCAGGAGGTGGCGCACCAGGCTAAAAAATCCGGTGGAAACGGCTGCGGTGATTGCTGCGACTCATGCGACTGCGGCGATTGCGGTGATTGTTGTGGTTCCTGCGATTGCTGAGTCCTGGGATCTGCCCTGGTCCTCATTCAACCGCGGCGGTTTTTTTGACCAGAGTGTCACCATTCTGCTGGAGCTGGACCCGCACGATCACACCGATGAAACCCGGCTGGGCACTGGAGGCGAACTGGATGTAGGCCCGGCCCCGGCCCAGGAAGGGGCTGGGATTCATGTTGCCCTCGAAGTCGGATTTGGTGAGGTTGCCGCTGATCTGGAATGGGCTTGGGTTCAACGCAGTAACAGTGGAATCCCAGGGATCCCTGTCTGTAACCGTTCTGGTTAGGTAGTTCCTGATGGCATTCGTGATCCCAGCGGCATTGTTGCCTTGGTCTTCCTTGGCCATATCGTACTGACCCACAATGTCACCCAGGTGACCCACCGTGCTGGTGATGCAGGCCTTGTCCCGGGCCCGGGCCCGCTGGGACAGCAGCGCGGGAATGGCGATGGCGCTGATGATGCCGATGATCGCCAACACCAATAGCAACTCGATGAGAGTGAAACCTGATTGGCGCATGGGGCCTCCCGATGTCGCGCAGGTAAAACCAAGGCGACTTTCGAGCCAAGCAAAGGGCAAAACATGCCTGGATTAGATTTCTTCAGGTCCCTTTGGGGAAGAAAAGCGTTCGGCCCGCACATGGAATTCATCCCGCCACACGGTGCGTGGTCGATCGGGCACCTCTTTAGCGGCCTTCACCTGGGCCCGGCGAAGCCGGTGGATCCCCCAGAGCGCCAACAGGATCAGCGGCTCCGGATATTCCATCAACAGACGTTGGGGGGTCAACAGAAACTGGTCTGGACGGGCCCCTGCGGCGTAGTAGTTATCGAGGATCCAGGCCTCTGCCAGGTCCTCCAACTCCAGGGCTTCCTCTTTCGAAAGGGTCAGGATCCGGTCCTTCGCACCTTGCCGGGCCAGCACTTTTCCTGAGATGCGGCCCTGCTCATCCCGCTCGACGTTCACGATGGCGACCTTGGCCACTCCTGGCAGCTGCCAGTCGCCGAAGGGCGCGAAGACCACCAGCATAGCCTGCACCAGCACCACGAATCCGATCCCCCCGACGAGGGTCCAAAGCGCCGAAATCGCAATCCAACGCCAAGTGCTTGGGGAGATGGCCATGGAATCAGTATTCCATTTTTTGAACCACCCGGGCGCGGTGGATCGGAAGTCAGGCCGTGTAGCCACCGTCGATCACAAGTTCGCTGCCGGTAATCGTTGCGGCTTCTTTGGAGGCGAGGAACTGGATGGCCGCGGCGATTTCCTGGGGCGTCGCGAATCGTCCCAAGGGCTGGGAGGCTTCCAAGCCAGCCCAGGCGGCGGCTTCGCCCTGGGCCGCCGCGAGTTGTTGGAAGAAGGGCATGGACGTCCACATGGGGGTGCGGACCCCTGCGGGCGCCACGACGTTGATCCGGATGCCATCCTTGGCTGCCGCGCATTCCAGGGCGGCGGACCGGGCCAGCATATTGAGCCCCGCCTTGCTGGCAGCGTAGGCGCTGGCGCCGGGGGAACCCTTCAGCCCCGATGCGGAGGACACGAGCACGATGCTGCCGCCGCTTCCGTTGTTAGGGCCCCGCATCGCGCGGATGCCGTGCTTCACGGCGAGGAAGGCGCCCTCCAGATTCACCGCCATGACGGCGCGCCATTCTTCAAGGCTCATCTCGTCCACAGGCTTGGCGAACGAGATGCCTGCGCAGGAGACCAGCACGTCCAGCCGACCGAAGGTGTCCAGGGTGTGGGCGAGTCCTTCTTCCCACTGGGATTCGACCCGCACATCCAAGGCCAAGTCCAGGGCTTGGCGGCCGGATTTCGCAATGCCCGCCGCGAGTTCTTGTACCCCGGGAAAATCCACATCCCCCAGGGCGACAGCCGCTCCGCTCTCGGAGAAGCGCAAGGCCGTGGCGTGCCCGATGCCCGACGCGGCGCCCGTTACAAGGACGGTCCTGCTGGGCAGGGAGGAGGGCACCAGAGCTATCCCCACACCTTGACTCCGCCCAGCCAAGTGCCCACCACCCTGCCGGGCAGTTCCCAGCCCTTGAAGGGCGTGTTGTAGCTGCGGCTCTGGATGAAGGCCCGGTCGACCTTGATGCTGGCGTTGAGGTCGATGAGCGTGAAGTCAGCGGGGGCACCAACCTTCAGGCTGCCGAGGCCTTGCGCATCCAAGTGGAAGACCTTCGCGGGTGCCCAGGTGAGCAGGCTGATGGCTTTGCCCAGCGAGATGATGCCCTTGTTCACTAGGAGATGCAGCGTAAGCGGAAACGCGGTTTCCAGACCGATGACGCCGAAGGCCGCGATGGGCAGTTCCACTTCCTTGTCGTCCCAGCCGTGGGGAGCGTGGTCCGTGGCGATGGCATCCACGGTGCCGTCCGCCAGGGCCGCCAGCACCGCATCGAGATCCGCCTCGGTGCGCAGGGGCGGGTTCATCTTGAAGTCCGAATCGAACTTCATTAGCTCCTTGTCCGTGAGGGCGAAGTGGTGCGGCGTCACCTCGCAGGTGACGTTCAGGCCACGCGCCTTGGCCTCGCGGATCATGCGCAGGCTGCCGGCGGTGCTGATGTGGGCCAAGTGCAGATGGCCGCCAGTGTGCTCCGCCAGCACGATGTCCCGGGCCACCATGGCCTCCTCTGCGGCGCTCGGGATGCCAAGGCAACCCAGGGAGGCGCTCACCGCGCCTTCATGCATGTAGCCCTTGCCCGCCAGGTGCTGGTCCTCCTCGTGGGCCACGATGGGCACCTTCAGCCAGGCCGTGTATTCCAGCGCCCGGCGCATGATTTCAGCGTTCATCACGGGCAGGCCGTCGTCGCTGAAGGCCACGCAACCGCTGGCCTTCAGGGTGCCGAAATCACAGAGTTCCTCACCGGCCATGCCCACTGTCAGGGCGCCCAGGGGAAAATAGCGGCAAAGGTTGGCGGCGTTGGCCCGCGCCAGCATCAGTTCCGTGACTGCCACACTGTCGTTGGCGGGCCGGGTGTTGGCCATGGCGCACACCGTGGTGAAGCCTCCGGCGATGGCGGCCCGGGAGCCCGTCTCGATGGATTCCTTGGGGGTCTGCCCCGGTTCGCGAAAGTGCACGTGGAGGTCGATGAAGCCCGGGCTCAGCAACTTGCCGCCCGCGTCCACGACCTCTGCTCCGGCGCCCCGGGGATCCTGGTCGGCCCCGGCGCCGATGGCGGCGACTGTGCCCTCCACCACCAGGAGCGATCCAAGCACATCCAGTTGTTGCGCTGGGTCCAGGATCCGGGCGTTCTTCACGAGCAGGGACATCGATGAACTCCGATTTGCTTCATGGTACTGGAGCGCGTATGGAAACAAAAACCATGCGGAAGGTCGTGGATGCGGTAAGGGCAGTGGATGAACGTCAGCGTTGAATCCCCCCGGCGCAGCCCGCCAAGCGCTCCGGCAATTCTCGCCGCACCTGGCTCAAACCCTTGAGCCGCCGCTCTCCGCGCGTATCTCCACCGGCGCCTCAAGCAGGCGGAAGAGGAGATCGCCCTTTTCTTCCAGCGCTTCCGACTCGGGTTTAAGGTCTCCGGCGGCTTCAAGCCACAGGATCAACCGGTCTCCTTCGACCTCGGCGCGGATGCCTCGCACGGCCTGACGCCGCCGCCGGTCCAGGGCATCGGCAGCCCGCAGGATCGCGCAGAGCTTTTCTACCACATTGCGGTGCCAGGGCTCCAGTTGCCGGAAGGCCTCGTGTTTAGCGGGGTCCGGGGCCTTGCCGCGATGGTGACGCACCACCTGGGAAATGATGTCCACTTCTTCTGGCCAGAACCCCTTGAGGCTGGCGTTGCGGATAAGGTAGGCGCCGTGCTTGTGGTGGCCTTTCTCGGACAGCGAAAACCCGACGTCATGGAGCCGCGCCGCGTAGGAAAGCCATTCGCGTTCCGGATCGCCCAATTCGAAATAGGGACTCAGGGCCACGAACAACTGGTCCGCGAGGCGCTGCACATGCAGGCTGTGACCGGGATCCGGGTCCAGCCGTGCGGCCAACTGCTCCACGGAAATCCGGCGCCGCTCCGCCAGGGGCGGGATGGCCACGCCACCATGTTTCAGGGCTTCCCAGATCATGCCTTCCCGCAGCCCCACCGGCAGCACCCGGACTTCCCGGGCGCCCACCCAGTCCAGCAGCGCCGAGGCCCAGGATGCGCCTACGTGCAGCACCTCGGCGCGCTTGGGATCCACGCCGAGCCGCTCCACCCGCCCTTTCGCATTGGTGCGCCAGAGTTTCTGCCGGAAAGGGCGCAGTTGCTCAGCTGAAAAAATGTAGCTGCCGCTGGCCCCCCGGCCCAGGTCCTCCAGCGTGCCGGAAGTCCCAAGCACCAATCGGCCCCCAGGCAAATGCTTCGGGAGGCCTTTGCGGGCCTTCTTGAGGGCCTTGCGCATGAGTCCATTCACGTTCTTAAGGTCCTTGGCGGTGGGCGGGTCCGCCGTTGCAGCCGCGTCCGCGAGGCGCTGCAGGCCCCAGGGAATGGAGATGCTGGCCAGGACGCTGCCCTCGCCGACCCAGGTGAGCTCCGTGCTGCCACCGCCGATGTCCACCAAGACCACGGGCTCATCAGGAAAGGGGATGGCGTGGCTCACGGCCTGGTGGATGAGCCGGGCCTCCTCCTCGCCGGAAATGATGCGGATGGGGATGCCGATGCGCGCGGCCTCGGCCAGGAATTCCGGTGCGTTGGAGGCATTGCGCAGCGCGGCAGTGCCGCAGGCCATAACGGTCTCGCATTCCAGGGAATCGATCACCCCCTTCATCCGGGCGAGGGTCTCCAAGCCCGCCGCAAAGGCCTCGGCGCTGATGCGCCCGCTCTTGGCTTCGCCACGGGCGAGACGCACCATGGCCTTTTCCCGCGCCAGGACATGGTGGCCGCCCATGCCGTCGGTCTCCACAACCACCAGGTGGAGGGAGTTGGAACCCACGTCAATGGCAGCGATGCGCATGGAGTCAGAGTAGTGCTTAAGTCGGGGCGGACGGTGCAGACAATTCACACAAAGCGGGCAAGGCGAAGTCAGCAGACCTTTAGAGGCGCACGGAGAGGACCGCCCCTTGGTAACCAGGGCCGATGCTCGTGGTCAAGGACACCTGCAGCTTTCCCGGCCCTCCACGTCGCTGCCCCTCGCGGGTCACCACCATTCTGCCCACCAGGGTCCCGAGCAAGGCTCCACCCAGCACATCCGAGGCGAAGTGCGCGTTCTGTTGAATCCGGGCAGCCCCCACCAGGGCTGCGGTTCCGTAGGCCAGGCAACGCACCCAAATTTGCGGGTAGTGCTCGGAGATGACCGTGGCCACGGTGAAGGCCTCGGTGGTGTGGCCCGAGGGAAAGGACACGCCGCCACCGAAGGCTTGGAAGTGGAAAGCACCTTCTTGCCGGGAAGGGCGGCTGCGTCCCACCGCCGACTTGAGCAAGGGCC
The DNA here is from genome assembly GCA_025357545.1 of Holophagaceae bacterium. Classification (GTDB taxonomy): domain Bacteria; phylum Acidobacteriota; class Holophagae; order Holophagales; family Holophagaceae; genus JANXPB01. Next base: position 20,386 of record JANXPB010000236.1, on the reverse strand, counting down.
CGAGGACGGCCCCGGCGATGAGGCTCGCCTCTGCGGCGTCCAGGCCAGTGTGGAGGGCTTCTGAATCGCCGGCCAGCTTCCCGTAGACCCAGAACCCGCCGATGACCCCAAAGGCGTAACCGGCGCCGAAGAGCTGGACTCCCCGGGCCATGTTGTCGGTCCTTAAGTTCCGGTGGCGCTGGGACTCGTCGCGCAGGTGGGTGTCCAGCAACAGGGCGGTGCCCACCACCGCGGTCAGGGCACCGCCCGCAACCACCCATTCCTTTGCCTCCCAGCGCGCAGGAGCCTTGAGCACAAAAATCGTATCGTCCCACAGGAGCTTGGGCACTGCGCAGGCCGGTCCTGGCGAATTTACTATGGGTCTTTGGCCCGCCTCGGGGTCGGGTGGATTTGGCTCCTGGCTCCGTACTGGAAGGGTGGACAAGGCCAGGGCGGCCAAAGCAACGCGCAGGTCAAGAACCATGAGGACTCCAGAAGGGGAGGACCCCGATGATAACCGGTTCGGGTTCTGGCGAACTCGCCAGCCGCCCACGGCTAGCCCCTGAAACCAGGTTTTTGGGGGATAGCGGTGCGAGGGCTATCCTTGAGGATTTGACGGGGCCGATTATGGCGGTGGTGAATCCAAGTCAGTACCTGAGCATGCTGCAGCGGGCGAAAGAAGCGCACTTCGCCTACCCGGCCTTCAATGTGACTTCCACCGAAACGGTGAATGCGGTGTTGCTGGGCCTGAAGCAGGCCAACGCCGATGGCATCGTGCAGATTTCCACCGGCGGTGCGGAATTCTTCAGTGGCCTGGGCATCAAGGACATGGCCAAGGGCGCCACCGCCATGGCGGAATATGTTCACCTGATGGCCCGGGAGTACGACGTGAACGTGGCCTTGCACACGGACCACTGCCACCCGAAATACCTGGAAAGTTTTGTCCTGCCCCTCATCGCGGAGACGGAGCGGCGGCGGGCGGCGGGGCAGGGAAACCTGTTCAACGCCCACATGTTCGACGGCTCGGAACTGCCCCTGGATGAGAACATCGCCAGGTCCAGTGAGCTGTTGAAGCGCTGCGCCGCGTCGGAACTGATCCTGGAAGTGGAGATCGGCGTGGTGGGCGGCGAGGAAGACGGCCATGACACCAGCGTCGTGGGCAAGGAGAAGCTCTACACAACGCCTGCGGACATGGTCGCGGTGCAACGGGCCCTGGGGCCGATCGGCACCTACATGCTGGCGGCCACTTTCGGCAACGTGCATGGCGTCTACAAGCCCGGCAACGTGCAGCTCAAGCCCACCATCCTGCGGGATGGCCAGGCGGCCATGGGGTCCGCTTGCCATGGGGCCAAGGCGATGCTGGTCTTCCACGGCGGGTCCGGGTCGAGCCTCGAAGAGATCCACGAAACCCTGGACTATGGCGTTGTCAAAATGAACATCGACACGGACACGCAGTACGCCTTCACCCGCGCCATCGCCGACCACATGTTCAAGCACTACGATGGGGTGTTGAAAGTGGATGGGGACGTGGGCAACAAGAAGGCCTACGACCCGCGGCCCTACCTGAAAAAAGCTGAACAGAGCATGGCCGACAGGGTCACCCGCGCCTGCCAGGATTTGCGCTGTGCAGGAAAAAGCGCGGGAAGGACCCTTTAGCGGGCTTGCGCGGACCGGCGCGTTCGGGTCTCGCTCTGCCATGCTGAGGGTGCAGGAGGCCCTATGCTCGCGACGGTGAATGGCATCCAGATCGCCTACACGGATGAAGGAGCGGGAGGGCCGCTACTCTTCGTCCACGGCTTTCCACTGAGCCGCGGCACCTGGTCGAAACAGGTGGCTGCCTTCCAAGCGAGCCATCGTGTCATTGCACCGGACCTGCGCGGCCTGGGCGACAGCGAGGTGTCACCCGGACCCATTCCCATGGGCCGCTTCGCGAAGGATCTCCATGGGTTGATGCAGCACCTGAAAACAGGTCCCCTCACCCTCGTCGGCCACTCCATGGGTGGCTACGTGGCCCTGGCTTTTGCCAAGGCCTACCCCGAGGCACTCAAGGGACTGGTGCTGGTGGGCACAAAGGCCGGCGCGGATTCGCCAGAAGGTGCCACGGCCCGGCGGGCCACCGCCGAAAAGGTCCGGACGGAGGGCAGCTCCGTAGTTGTGGACGCCATGGCGCCCAAGATGCTGGCGGCCAGCAATACCGATGCGGCCATGGCCGCCGCCGTGCATGGCTTCATGGCGCCCTCCAAACCCGAAGGGGTCATCGGCGCCTTGCTGGGCATGGCTGAACGGGAGGACGCGGGGGCCTGGCTAGGGATGCTCCAGGTTCCGACCCTTGTCATCGCTGGCGCGGACGACACCATCATCCCGCCCAGCGAATCAGAAGCCATGGCGAAGGCCATCCCCGGCGCCCAGTTGAAGGTGATCCCCAAGGCGGGCCACCTGGTGGCCTTCGAGCAAGCCGATGCCTTCAACGCGGCTCTGGTGGATTGGCTGAACTCCGCGGGCCTTTAGGCTGGCGGTGCTGGTCCAGGGTCACCGGCCTTGCGGCCGATCCATATGTTCATCGCCAGCTTGGATGGAAAAGCTGGTCGCCATCATTCCAGTGGCGCCGTGGAGAGGGTCGGGATCAGTTTCGATCGCAATGCCGGCAATTCCGGATTGGACTAAAAAGTCGGGCTTGGGGGAGGACGGCGCCTGGAAGACCGAGGCGGCGGGCATGCCCCTCAGGACGTTGCGCATGGCCAGCTCGACGAGGGGGTTGAGGCCTGTGAGCTTGGCCTGACTAGGCGATGGCTGATGGGGAGCGACCGACGGCTCAGGTGGCCTGCCGCTTTCTTGGCGTGGGCAGGATCGCGAGGGAACCCAACCGTCATTTGGAAGGCTGCAGTTTCAATGCCACGGCCGCCGCAGTTTCCAGGACCCAGAACGTGAAGGATTCTGCTTAATACAACTCCACATCCTGGGCGGTGTGGATCTTGTAGCCGATGGACAGATCCTGGCCGACGGTCAGCTCGAAGTCCCCACCCCGCCGCGAGAGGACGGCGCCGCCCTCCAGCACAGGGCTCCAGTGGATACCTCCCGTGACCAAAGCCTCGATCCGGTGGCGCAGCGGGTAGGCATCCGGTTCTCCCAGCATCAGCCACTTGTAGGGTTCCGTGCCCAGCATCAATTCGAAAGGGCCGCCGATCTTCGCCTCCTGGATGGCCAGCAGGGCCTGCTCCACGGACTCGGTAAGTCTGCTTCGGTCGGGACTCAGCGGCACCGGTGGATGGCTGGAGGCTGAAAGCAGGCCCTGGATGCCGGCTCCGTCGAAGCCCCGGTAGATGGCCGTCTCCTCGAAGGTCGCCACCTTGCGCGCGGCTTCCGTCAAGGCCACCAGGTCAGGGGCCTTGGCTCCCCGCTCAACATCATCCAATTCCCAGATCCGCAGGGTGAAGGGCACGCGGATCTCCACGAGGGGGAGGACTTTGTGCAGGCCCCAACCACTCCCTCCACCGGTCCTGCGGGGCCGACGTCCAGTTTCCCGAGATTCACGGCGGCGAACTGCCCACCGAAGGACCCGCAGAAGTCCACCAGTTTCCGGCCGGAGAGGTTGCCCTTCAGGATGCGGGAACTCTGCAGGTCGATGTGCTTCCAAGCCTCATCCGCGATGGGCGGCATTTCACGCCTGAGCAGGTCCGTCATGACTGTTTTTCCCGGGCTGAGCGCTCACTCATTTCAGGTTCCCCAATCCCAGCCCTTTGCCCATTGCGGCGGGGTGCTTGGTCCCCTTGGCGAGGGCGACGAGGTCGCCGGTGGTGAACAGGACCTTCCGCATCTGGACGTCGAACTCCGGCAGGGTGCGGCGCAACCATTCCAACAGCATCATCGCGTGCTCCATCTCATCGTCCCGGTTATGGGCCAGGACCGCCTTCAGGGCTTCGTCGCCCGATACATCCACCCGCTGGTGGTAATAGTCGATGGCTCCCAGTTCCTCCTGCAGGCTGGCAAGGGCCCGGTGGATGTTGTGAACTTCCTTTGAAAGACCAGCCTCGATCAAGGCGCTGCTCATTGCTAGCCGCCTCGCCTGGCGCTCCTGCTCACATCCGCAAAGCGCGCCGACACTTCGCTCCACTTGATGTTGGCCATGAAGGCGTTGATGTAGTCGGGGCGCCTGATGCCGTAGTCCACCATGAAGGCATGCTCCCAGCTGTCCAGCACCACCAGCAGATCCTGTTCGATAGGCAGGCCCAAGTGATGTTCGGCCACGAAGTAGGTATGCAGCCGACCATCCCGGCGGTTGCGGGTGAGAAGCGCCCAGCCGGGGCCGCACAGGGCGGTGGCCTTGAGATCCGCCAGGATTTTATCTTTGCCGCCCTGGGCGTCCAGGGCTTGCTGCAATTCGGGGCTGATGGACGTGTCGGCACCAAGGTTCTCAAAGTAGATCTCATGCAGAAAGGAGCCATTGAAGGCCACGGCCTCTCGGCGCTTCAGTTCGCTGTACTCGTTGAAGGAATAGTTGGGCTTGGCGTTGCTCGCGACCGCCAGCTTTTCCTCGATCTCGTTGAGCTTGGCCACGTAGCCCATATAGAGGGTGAAGTGCAGGTCCAGCTGGCTATCGCTGAAGCCTTTCACTGCGCCGCCCTTCAGGTGATCGTAGTTCTTGGGATCGTAAGCCATGGTTTCCCTCTGCTAATGCCATTGATCAAAATCGAGCGCCGACCGTCCGGCTTCCCAGGGCGGCGTGTTGCGTTTGCGTCATGGCCTCGAGGTGCGCGTCCATGGCGCCTGCCAGGGTGGCAATCTGCTTCACCCTGGGCACGGACAGCTGAACTTCCCGCTCCAGCTCCACCAGCAGGGTGTTCAACGCGGCCAGGTGCGCATCCATCGGCTGCATCATTCCGCTCAGCCTGATGGAGGTGCCATGGCTCATCGTCAACTTGTGCGCCCGATGGTGCAGCTCCAGTTGGTCGAAACTCCGCCTCAGCTCCACCACCACGGCGCGAACGAACTCGATGTTGGCAGAACCAGCATCGACCAGGGATCCCAGCAGAGTCCCGGTGAAGATCGCCAGATTCTGCTGAAAGGCCATCGCCAGAACCTGATGCTGTTCCTCAAGAACCACCGGCGGATCGTGCTGCAGGTCGATCGTGTCATTGGCTGACGCTTGCGGTGTCGGCGGAATTGCTTTTCTGGTTGGACGACTCTGGAATTCAGTGGCTGCAGCCCCCAGGCCGAAGCCCCTAGTCATGAGGGCAAGCGTCAATTTTGGAATCGCTGCGCAGTTCATTTTGCTTCTCCGCCGGGACCGGCTGGCAACAGTTGGCTGGACCCTGGCCTCGGGGGCTGCCCACCGCGTGCGGCGAACGCGAACAGCAACAGAAATTTGGCCCCTGGTTGCAAAAGGTGGAATGTCGAATTCATGATCTGTCGCCTTGTCCCCGCGGTTCCCGAAGTGAAATGTCCAGCGGGCGGCCAGTCCTTGACGAGGCGCCCGAATTCATCAATAGGCATCTTCCGAGCCACATATTTAAAATTAAATATATTAACGATTAATACTCAGCAATAGGTAGTGGGACCGTGCGATATTCAATCATAATGAACCACCAACTCTTTCAACACGAAGGGCGGTGATTGCACCTGGGGCAGTACGGAGCGGACGATGCGGACGTTGGGGGAGGCTTCCTGGAGACAATACCGACGTCCAGATGAGGCTGCTCGCCGCCGAGGTCCGGAATGTGCGAACCAGGACCGCGAAAGTTGGCATCGAAATCCCGGCCTCCAGATCAGTGGTCGTTCCCAGGGAGTGGGCCCCGGCTTGGCTCCCAAAGGTTCGATCCCCTCGGTGCGCTGAAGTTTCGGCTAATCTTGCAAACTGATTGACCACCCAGCACTTTGAATTCCCCGCCCAGGAAACCAGTTGTCAAGCCACGGCAACTACTTTTCATCCGAAGGAGCGAATGGTGCCGAGTGAAAGCAAACCAGGCAAGGAGAGCAGCCCCGTGGCAGCGGCCCAGCCGCCACGGGTGCCGCCCCAACCGTTCATCGAGCGCCGGCGTGCCGTCGGCGCAGAGCCGGTCGTCCGGGCAGTGCAGGTCGAGGTGTCGCCCGCGACGATGATTACCTTGATCCTCGTCGCGGCCTCCCTGTGGTTGCTATTCCGGCTCGCGCCGGTGCTCCTGGTGCTCGTGGTCGCGCTCCTCATCGTGGGGACCATGAGCCCTGCCGTCAGCTGGCTGGAGGCACGGAACGTCCGGCGCGGCCTGGGGATCGCATTCGTGTTCACGGTGGTATTCATCGCGGCGGTGCTCATCCTGACGCTGACGCTCCCGGCGCTGGTGGGGCAGGCTGCGGCATTGCTGGAGCGGGAGCCTGCGTTCCGCGCGGGCCTGGCGGATCACCTTGGCCGTTTCCACTTGAGCGCGCCGTTCGCGGATTGGCTCCGGAACGTCAAGTACGATGCGCCGGGCAGCACGGTAGGTGCGACGGCCTTCGCCTATTCGATGCGTGTTTTCGAGGTCGCCGCCTACGGGATCAGCGCCATCTTCCTTGCGCTCTACATGATGCTCGACCGGGACCGCCTCCGAGGGGGGCTCTTCGCGGTGGTCCCGCGCTCCCATCACATACGCCTCTCAAGGGTCATGTTGAACCTGGAGACCATCGTCGGCGCTTATATCCGTGGGCAGTTGATCACCTCGCTGCTCATGGCGGCCTTCACCTTCATCCTGCTGACGGCCAGCGGTGTGGAGAACGCGGTCGCACTGGCGGTTTTCGCGGGGGTGGCAGATGTGCTGCCCTACATCGGCGCCTTCCTCTCCGTCGGTCCGGCGGTCCTCGCCGCACTCAGTGTCAGCCCTGGGACCGCAGCTTTCGTCCTCGTATTGATGCTCGCCTATGAAGAGTTCGAAAGCCGCATCCTCGTACCGCGCATCTATGGCCGCGCGCTGCGCCTGCCCTCCTCAGTCGTCCTCTTCGCGCTCCTGGCGGGGGGAACGCTGATGGGCCTCCTCGGTGCGCTCCTAGCCCTTCCGGTCGCGGCGGCGGTCATGATGCTCATCGAGGAACTGCGGGTCGAGCTGCCGGGCGAAACAGGACAGGTGGCGGACACCGAGCTGCGGGCGCGGGACGACCTTGCGGAAGAGGAGTACGAGCGCCGGACCGAGGGTGTGGCGGCGGTTGAAGCCGCGGCCATCGCCGTGGAAATCTCCGTCGATCGTAAATTGGAAGAGAGCCGTCCACCCGACCCGGAGGCCCCGGAGGTCCCAGTCGTCCCCGAGGTTCCCAATGCGGCCGGGTAGCCGTCGGCCTAACCCGCTGAAACTACCGAGCCACCACCTCAGAGAAACGAGCACCGTTGAACCCACCCGTCGAACATCGGAAATCCCAGAATTCCCCCATCGAAGGGAACTCGCTGCTTGATCGCCTGGGGCCCGGTCTGGTCACGGGCGCCTCCGATGACGATCCCAGCGGCATCGCCACTTATTCCCAGGCGGGCGCGGCCTATGGTTTTTCCCTGCTCTGGACGATGTGGTTCTCCTTCCCGCTGATGAGCGCGATCCAGGAGCTCTGTGCCCGCATCGGCCGGGTCACGGGCCGGGGCATCGCCGGCAACATCCGGCGGCACTATTCCCCCTGGCTGCTGTATCCCGTGGTGTTCCTCCTGGTTCTGGCGAACACCATCAATCTCGGCGTCGACATCGGCGCCATGGGGTCGGCGTTGCAACTCTTGATCGGCGGACCGGCCCTGCTCTATGCCGTGGGTTTCGCAGCGCTCTGCCTCATCCTTGAGGTCTTCATCACCTACCAGCGCTATGCCCATTACCTCAAGTGGATGACCGTGGTGTTGTTCAGTTACGTGGCCACCGTGTTCATCGTGAAAGTCCCGTGGAAGGAGGTCGCGCTGGGCACACTGATTCCTTCCTTCTCTCGCAGCGGCAACTATTGGGCGACCTTCATCGCCATTCTCGGCACGACCATCAGCCCCTATCTTTTCTTCTGGCAGGCCTCCCAGGAGACTGAAGAAATCCGCGACCACCCCGATGAAGAGGCGCTGCGCAAAGAACCTTGGCAGGCGCGGCTCCAGTTCGGCCGCATCCGAATCGACACCCTGGTTGGCATGTTCTTCTCCAATATCGTGGCCTTCTTCATTATTCTGGCGGCCGGCGCGACGCTGCATCCGCATGGCATCACCGACATCCAATCCGCCGAGCAGGCCGCTGAAGCGCTCCGTCCCCTCGCGGGCCGCTTCGCCGCCACGCTGTTCGCTTTGGGGATCATTGGCACGGGGCTCCTGGCCGTGCCGGTGCTGGCGGGCTCAGCGGCCTATGCCATCGGCGAGGCGCTCAAATGGCCCACCGGCCTGGACCGCAAACCGCTGGATGCCAAGGGGTTCTATGGGGTGCTTTCCCTGGCGACGGTGCTCGGACTCGCCATCAATTTCCCCGTGGTGCAGCGGCATCTCAACATCACACCCATCAAGGCCCTGTTCGTCTGCGCGATCATCAACGGGGTCGTGGCGGTGCCGATCATGGTCGTGGTGATGTTGATGGTGGGGAACCCCAAAGTCATGGGGAGGTTCGCCCTGAACTCGGGGCTGCTCCGGGCCGTTGGCTGGGTGGCCACTGTGGTGATGTTCCTGGCGGCCGCGGGGATGGTATTGACCTCGCTGCAATAGCCCCTGCGAACCCTCGCCCGCGACGGCAGAGTCGGCTGGTCTCAAGTCCGAAGCGCGGCCAGCAGTTCATCCAGGTTGACGCTGGCGATGGAGGTGGCCCGGTCGCTCACCGCGTAGGGAAGGATGAGTTCGCGGCCCAGGAGCAGCGAGCCGCAGCTATAGACCACGTTGGGCACATAGCCTTCCCGGGCGGTGCCTTCGGGCACCAGCAGCGGTTCGCGCAGGCGGCCGATGACCTTGGTGGGGTCGTGCAGATCCAGCAGTGCCGCTCCGATGCAGTACTTGCGCATGGGGCCGACACCGTGGGTGAGGACCAGCCAGCCGGCCTCGGTCTCGATGGGCGACCCACAGTTCCCGATCTTCACGGACTCCCACAATTCCACGGGCCGCAGGAGCACCTTCGAGTCGCTCCAGTAATGGGGATTGTCCGAGAACATGATGGAGAGGTTCTCGTCGTCCTGCCGCGACAGCATGGCGTAATTGCCATCGATGCGCCGCGGGAAGAGCGCCATGCCCTTGTTCTGCACGGCCGTGCCAGTGAGGGTGAGCACCCGGAAGTTGAGGAAATCATTGGTTTCGATGAGCTGGGGCAGGATGGCGTGGCCGTTATAGGCGGTATAGGTGGCGTAATACACCACGGAGCGGTCGTCTTCAGTGAAGCGGACGAACCGAGCGTCCTCGATGCCATTACTCTCGTTGGCCGAGACCGGGAAGATGATGCGTTCGCTCATGGCCAGCTTCGGCGAGAAATTGATCTCGTAGTTGGAGTCGGCGAGCCACTGGATGCAGCGCAGGGCGCTCGTGAGGTCCTGGGAAATGGGCCGGGTCTCCCGCCGGACGTGGGCCACGCTCCGGTCCAGATCAGTGCGGGTGAATCCTTCCCCCAGGGATTCCATCACGGCGGCGGTATGCGAGTTGTCGAAGCCCATCTCATGCAGCTTGATGAGGAACGGCCTTTTCTTGTACTTGGGATTGGGGTCGATATCCGGAACGCTGACGAAGCGGGAGACGGGGTCCAGGCTGATGTTGCCATCGGCGGCGATGAGGCCGGTGCGGAACTCGATGGAGGAGATATGTCCTTCCCCGGTGGCCCGCAGGCTCATGATGAACCGCAAGGCGCCCTCGGGCACGCCCTCCTGCACCGGATGCGGGACGATGGATGGATTGAACAGCGCGGCGGATTCCAGCGCGTATTCCCCGGAAAAGAGCGCGCCGATCAGCAGTTTGCGCGCGCGGGAGAGGGTGGCCTGGGTGAACAGGTGAGGCACCACGCGTTCGTAGTTCGCCAGGAGGGACGATTCGATATCGAAATGCCGCGCGTCGAAATCCTGGAGCACGGCCTCCAGGTCGCGGGTGGTTTCTTCCTCGCTCAGGGCCAGGGCACGGCCGAGGATGGTGGTGATGCGGTGGACGCTGGAGGGGATGAAGGGGCGGAGGATGACCCGGGCGCTCTCCGGAAGGAGGGTCATCTCGTGGCGGCAGAGCATGATGTGGGTCATTGGGCCCCGTTCGATGGTGGTGCGATCAGGTGCTCGGCGTAGTTCATTTCGGCCAGGGACAGGTGGAAGGCCAGGGTTGATTCCGCACCCTGGTTCTCGTTCAACCGGTCCTCATGCAGGCCGTCACAGCATGCACCGCTGCCGGAATCGTAGAGGGCCAGGCCCAGATCGTTGCGGCCGAGGAACCATTCGAAGGCCCGCTTGGCCTCCCGCGACCAGGTTTCATCCTGGGTGGCACGGAAGGCTTCGAGGCAGGCGGCAACCATCGCTTGCGCCTCCACCGGCTGCTGATCGAAATGCGCATGGGCGCCATCCTGCTGGTAGAACCCGTTGCTGCCGATGGGCCGCAGATGGCCAGCGGGGGTCTTCTGAACGGAGGCCAGCCATCGGAGGGACTTGAGGCCGATCTCCAAGGCTTCCGGATGGGGCAGCCATTGGCCGCTGAGGAGCAGGGCCTGGCAGAGGCGCGCGTTTTCGTAGGTGGCACTGGGCTCGAACCAGGGCCAGCTCTCGCTGGCGTAGCCCCGCCATAAACCGATGAGCTTGAGCGTCAGCGCCTCCCGCAAGACCTTGGCACCGGCGTGGTCGGGATAGGGGCGCAGGAATTCGTGGATCCCCAGCAAGGCGAAAGCCCAGGCCCTTGGCGAGGAAAAGGATTCCACCACCGCCAGCCCGCGCTCGAAGAGTTGGGTGGACAGCTTCCGGTGGCCATCGTTGCGCGAACGGGCCGCGCCGGTGCCCGCGGCCCAGAGCGCCCGCGCATGGCTGTCCTCGCTGCCGGACTCCTCCAGCCATTGCCGTCCGTAGCTCATGAAGTTGCGGAAGCGGCCGGTGTCGCGGTTCATGGCCGCGAACAGGAAGGCAAGGTAAATCGTGGCCAGGCGGTCCAGGTTGGCCGACGGAGGGCGCCCGCCCAGCTCGTCCAACTGGTTGCACAGGATGAAGGCGCGGGCGTTGTCGTCGGTGCAGTAGCCCTCATGGAAGTTCGGCACGTTGAAGGTGGCGTGCTGGATGAGGCCGGTGTCGTCGGTCATACGGACGATGTGGTCGAGCCGGAGCGGGGGCACATCGTAGGGCCGGCTGGCGAGCGTCCAGCCGGCGAAGGCCGCCCGGGGCGCAGCCTTTCGTTCCGTGCGGGCCCGCTGGAAACACTCGACGTACCGCTCGGCCACCGCTGACCAGATCATCTCGCGGCCAAGCTGGTAGGCCTTCTCGCGCGTCGCCAGGAGGCGGGGGGGATCGTCGAGGTAGGCGTCCACCCCTTCGGCGATGGCGGCTGGGTCCCGGAAGGGCACCAGGATGCCGCGCTCGTCCGCGAGCAGTTCCTGGGCGTGCCAATACGGCGTGGAGATCACCGCCTTGCCCGCGCCGAACACATAGGCCAGCGTGCCCGAAGTTATCTGGGCTTGGTTGAGATAGGGCGTGAGGTAGATATCCGTGGCGCCGATGAACTCCTTCAGGTCGTCCGACGACACAAAACGGTTGTAGAAGATCACGTGCTCCTTGACGCCGCGATCCTCCGCCAGCCGTTCCAGACCCAGGCGGTAGCTCTCGCCGTCCCGGGCAACGAGGTGGGGATGGGTCGCCCCCAGCACCAGGTACACCACGTTCGGATGCCGCTTGACTATTTCCGGCAGGGCTTCGATGACGTACTCGATGCCCTTGCCCGGTCCCAACAGCCCGAAGGTGAGCAGCACCTGGCGGCCTTCTACCCCGAACTGCGCCTTGTAGCAACTGGAGTCCACGAAGGGCAGATCAGGGATGCCATGGGGGATGAGGTCCACCTTGGCGGCTGCAGCGCCGTAGGTGTCGCGCAGGATCTCCGCGCCTTTTTGGGCCATCACCACCAGCCGGTCGCTGCGCCGGATGAGTTCCTCCATGACCTTGCGCTGGGCGGGATTCGGCTCCCGCAGCACCGTGTGCAGCGTGGTCACCACCGGCATCCGCACTTCCTTGAGCAGGGCCAGCAGATGGCTCCCGGCCGACCCGCCATAGATGCCGAACTCATGCTGCACGCAGAGCACATCCGCGTTGTTGAAGTTCAGGAAGTCCGCCGCGTGGCGGTAGGAATCCAGATCCTTCTCGTCAATCTCAAAGCGCACCCGGGGAGGGTAGCCATAGATCTCGATGCGGTCGTTCACAGCGCCCGCGTAGCATTGGGACCCCGGCGCCGCGCCGGCCACCGCCTCGCAGAGATCAGAGGTGAACGTGGCGATGCCGCAAAGCCGAGGCAGGTAGGCGCCCAGGAAGGCGATGCGTTCGGGCAAGGCGGAGTCCATCCAGATGTTCCTCTCGTTCACTGCAACACGTCGCAGCGCGCCCAGATGCGCAGAGCAGAGGTTACCACCCCGGGCTGTTGCAGCTAGGCGGAGACCGCCTTCGACGCCCCAACTCCCCACCAGATTCTCTCCAAAGGCCTGGGCGCCGTCCTGGGGCCGGTGAAGCCGTGAGGCGGATTTCCGGCCCTCCCGGCTCTCAGCAAGGACCTGGTCAGAACCGCCGGATGACGCTGAAATCCGCGCGTTCCACCGGGCCGGGGCTGTCGCGTCGCCGCTGGTGCACGTAGCTGCCTTCCACCCGGAACCGGCTAGGCAGGCTGAGGGCGATGACGTAGCGTTCGCCGTCGGCATTGGCGTGGAACCACCATTGGTCGCCATTCACCGAAGCCAGCGCCCCGGCCGCATCCAGGAGCTGGCGGATGTAGCCCAGCTGGGGCCACCAGGTGCGCTGGCGGGGGCCGAGCCAGAGCTGGAGTTCTTCGCCCCGGCGGCCGCCGCTGGCCCGGGGGTCGCGGTTCTCGTGCCGCAGCACCTTGATCTCGAAGGGCAGGCCCTCGGTGACACTCACCCCCGCGCCCACCACGAAGAGATCGTAGACGGGGTTCTCATAGGCGGTACCGCCATCGGGCTCGATGACGCCACCGGGGCCTGGGTTGGACCGCAGGATATTTACCGCGTCCCGGTTCCGCGCTTCCAAGTGCCAAGGGCCCGCGTGGAAAGTCCACTCGAATGGTCCCGTCTCCAGTCGCAGCACCGCCTGGGCCGCCTGGATGCGCACCTGGCCATGAGCCAGAAGGCGCACGTCGCCGGCCAAGGCGCGGAGGCCCGCCTCCTGGACCAGACCGCCTTCGCTGCGGTAGAAGGCCCGGCCGGATCCGCCTGTGACCCGCAGATCCGCGTCCCAAAGGCTCTCTGAACTGAGCAGTGGGTTCTCCATGAGGCCGCCGCGCAGTTCCACGCCGCCCAAGGCCCGCAGCCAGCGGAAGCGGACATTCGCGACATCGAGGATGCCACCGTTGTTGCGCTCGTTGTCCTGCCAGGGAAGATTGAGCGTATTGCTTTCGCTGCTCAGGTAGCCCGTCACGCCTGCCTCGGCGCGAACCACTTCGTCTTCCGTGCCCAGGCCCCAGCGCAACTGCAGGCGGCTCCGGGTGCGGGTGAATTGGTAGGGGTACGCGACATCGTCGCCCAGATGGACGCGCTCGGTGGTGACATTGAGTGCCGCGTCGGCCCGCCACCAGGGTTTGGGTTCCTCTTTGAAGTAGGTGGGGGCTGCAGCCTGCGCCGCCACTTCTTGAGCGCCAATCGGGGCTGCCAGGAGCAATGAGATGGTCCAGGCCACGGTGTTCATGCAATCCCCCTCGCCTTGAGTATGGCGAATATTGCGGAAGCAATCCGCAATCCCACCGCGCGACCCTGCGCGGAGCTGCCTTCCGCGGAATCTACCGGATTGTCGAAGGGGCGAAGGGGATTGTGGGGGAATCGGTGCAGCCTCGGAGTGATGTGGATGGAGCAGGATTTTGCTCCGGAGCTAATCCAGGGGCTAGAGACAGAAAGGATCTGGCCTCTCTGCCGGCCTTGAATCGTCAAAGCAGGGTTCGGCCGCATGGAAGACCGTGCCGTTCATCACGTGCCACGATTACAGGCTTGCGTTGGGGCACCGGCCACGGTGAGATAAGCGCATTCAAGCCCTTACAGGAGTACCAATGGTCGCGGCCCGTGTGAAGGAAATCCTGTCCTGGTATGCGTCGGAGAATCCGGGCGTGAAGGCGAACCTGGCGCGGCTCATGAACCATGGGCGGCTGGCGGGCACCGGCAAGTTCGTGATCCTGCCGGTGGACCAGGGCTTCGAACATGGACCAGCGCGCTCCTTCGCGACCAACCCCGCAGGCTACGACCCGCGCTACCACGTGGAGCTGGCCATCGAGGCGGGCTGCAATGCCTACGCGGCGCCCTTGGGTTTCATCGAGCATGTGGCCTCGGACTACGCCGGGGACATTCCGCTGATCCTCAAGCTCAACAATTCAGATTCCCTCACCAAGGGCATCGAGCCCTGTAGCGCCATTACGGGTTCCGTGGAGGACGCCCTTCGCCTGGGCTGCGCCGCCATCGGCTATACCATCTACCCCGGCAGCGGCGACCGCAACATCCAGTACGAGACCCTGCGGGAGCTCATCCTGGAGGCCAAGGCCGTGGGGCTGCCGAGCGTGGTGTGGTCCTACCCCCGCGGCTCGGGGCTCAGCAAGGAAGGCGAGACCGCCGTGGACGTGGCGGGCTACGCGGCCCAGATCGCCGCCCAGCTGGGCGCGCACATCATCAAAGTCAAGCCGCCGAAGCAGCACCTGGAAGTGAAGGCAGCCGCCGCCGCCTTCGAGCAGGCGGCCATCCCCATCGACACCCTTGCGGACCGCGTGCGGGAAGTGCTGCGCAGCGCCTTTAACGGCCGACGGATCGTGATCTTCAGTGGCGGCGAAGCCAAGGGCACGGAGGAAGTGCTGGGGGAGGTGCGGGAGATCGCGGCAGGGGGAGCCTTCGGCAGCATCATGGGGCGCAACGCCTTCCAGCGGTCCCGGGTCGAGGCCATCCAGCTGCTGCACGCTGTGATGGAGATCCACGCCAAGGCTTGAGGCGGGAACGGGGCTTGGAGGTTATTCGGTCGGTGGGATCACGGTTCGAGCCGGGTGGGCTGCAACCCAAATTGCATGCGCTAAGGCGTCAGGAGGCCTGAAAGCAGGCGGTTCGGGTTATCAGCGCAATTCATCATGCTGCGAGCATGCCCCGAAGCAGCAGGGCAGGGATCCGAACAGGAAAAGGGCGCGAACCTTTTCTGAGCACTTTCTTTTCCCGGGAGAACCGCTAGGATTCCCAGCGAAATCAAAACAGGCCAACCCATCTGCTGAGGAGCAATCGTGTACGCCATTTCTGAATCCGTGGAAGTGAATCCCTCCGGGGTTTCTCCCCAGCTCACGCTGGACAAGCTCTGGCGCGGTCTGGAGATCAAGGCCGAGGACCCGGTACCCTTCGTGCCGGGCATGGAGTCCTGCCAGGTGGTGCACCGCATGGACGATGGTTTTGTGCGGGAAGTGGTGGTGCGTGGCAAGACCTTCCGTGAGGCCCTTACCTTCACGCCACCTGTGCAGATCCGCTTCGACCGAGTGCAGGGCGAGGACAGCGGATGGATCATGAACACCCTCAGCAACGGACCCACTGGCTTCCTGATCACCTACACGATGGCCCTGAATTTCCATGGTGTCTGGCCTGGCACCGAGGAGGAAAAGCAGCTGGGCGACGAGACCCGGGCCAATTATGACGCCGCCTTGAAGCAGACCTTGGACCTGCTGCGGGCGCGGGTGGCTGAGGGGACGCTCTAGATCAGCTTGTCATCCGCCAGCACCCGCTGAGTCTGGGCTTCGCGGTAGGCCAGTAGCCGTTGCCGCAGGGCCTCGTCCGACAGGGCCAGGATAGCCACCGCCAGAAGGGCGGCATTGGTGGCCCCGGCCGTGCCGATGGCCAGGGTGCCCACGGGGATCCCGGCAGGCATCTGCACTATGGCCAGTAGCGAATCCAGGCCGTTGAGGGCCTTGCTCTGCACCGGCACGCCCAGCACCGGCAGGTGGGTCTTGGCCGCCGCGAGGCCCGCGAGATGGGCGGCGCCGCCGGCTCCGGCAATGATCACTTGGAGGCCCCGGAGATGGGCAGCTTCGCAATAGCGGAAAAGCTTGTCCGGGGTGCGGTGGGCACTCACCACTTCCGCCTCGAAGGGCACCTGCAGTGCCTTCAGGCACTCGGCGGCGGCCTCCATGGTGCCCCAGTCGGAGCGGCTACCCATGATGATCGAGACGAGCGGATGGTCGTTCATGGCTTGATGATGGCGCATCTTTGGGCGGTGGGCTATGGCCTAGGGGCTGGGGGTTATGGGCTATGGAGTCGAGGGTGGCGGGCTTCAGGCGGGCCCGGGCCCATCGCATTGGCGGTTGATTTTTGAGCGCCGGGGGGCCGCAATGGAGCCATGGCCTTGGTCCACACAGAATTCATCGGGCGTTACCGTGTCGTGGGAACCCTGGGGCAGGGTTCCATGGGGCGGGTCTATCTGGCGGACGATCCAGGCCTGGGCATCAAGGTGGCCATTAAGTTCATCAAGCGCGACAACATGCTGGAAAACGAGGTGATCCTCGCCCGCTTCCGGCGCGAGGCGGCCCTCGGGGCGCGCACCCGCCACCCCAACATCGTCGCCATCTACGATGTGGGCCAGGATGCCAACCACGGCCCCTACCTGGTCATGGAATACGTGGACGGCCGGGAGCTGCTGGAGATCCTGCGGGAGGGCACAGCCTCCATCGCCGAGAAGCTGGATTGGCTCCAGCAGGCGGCCAAGGCGCTGCGCTGCGCCCATGAGGGCGGCATCATCCATCGGGACGTGAAGCCCGCGAACATCCTGGTGAGCCGCAGCGGCCAAGCCAAGCTCATCGACTTCGGCGTGGCCAAGGTCATGGGTGGGCCGCTGGCGGCACGGAGCACCGATCCCGAACCCGAGGCGGACCTGCTGGCGGACAAGCACGCCACGGCCTGGGGGCTGCTGTCGGTCACCGGGTCCCAGGGCAGTGACGAACCGCACCTGGAAGTGCTGACGAGCCATGGCAGCCAAGAGAGCCAGGTCACTCCCGAGGGGCAGGAACAGGAACCGGACTTTGCTGCCGAAGACCACCAGTCTGATGGCCTCACCCAGGTGGGCGCGCTGATCGGCACTCCCTCGTACACGGCGCCGGAGCTGATGACGGGGGCCAATCCCTCCCCCCAGACCGACGATTTCGCCTTTGCCGTGACGGCCTACCAGACTCTGCTGGCGCAGCTGCCTTTCAAGGGCCGCGGCACCCGCGACACCCTGGAGAAAATCCGTGATGCGGAAATCGAATTCCCCGCCGGCGTCGACCTCAAGCTGCGGAGGGTGTTCCTAAGGGCCTTGGCGAAGCAGCCCCGGGACCGCTACCCGGACCTGGAGGCCTTCATGCAGGACCTCTACGCCGCTCATGGGATGCAGCCCGCCACCCAGGCACCCACACCGATGCCAGCCACCTCGCGGCCCCTTTCGCGAGCCAGCCTATCGGCCCTTCCCCCCCTCAAGACCCGGGTGCGTTGGTTGGCCTGGATCGGCGGGGGCCTGGCCCTGCTAGTGCTGGCGAGCCTCGGTTTGAACGGTTGGCTGGCCTCGCGCTCGGGCCTGGAAGAGTTGACGGTCCACACGGACCCCACCGGGGCTTCGGTCTATGTGGACGGGCAGTACCTGGGCCAATCACCCCTGGACCGGGTCACGCTGCCCGCAGCGGGTCGCCGGCTGCGGGTATTGAAAAAGCACTACCGCTCGGTGGAACGCAGCCTCACGCCCGAGGATGGCTTTATCAGCCTGGTGATGGAACTGGCGCCTTACAACTTGAAGGTGGAGACCGACCCCAGCGGAGCCGAGATCCTGCTGGATGGCCATCCGGCGGGGGTCAGCCCCACGGTCCTCAAGCGCGTGCCCGGCAAAGGTGAACATATCCTGCAGCTGCACGTGCAGGGGTTCACCACGAAACTCATCAAATTGGATCCGCTGCGGCCGCCGCGGGGGCCCATCACGCTGGATCCTGAATCCTCCTTGGTGCCCTGATGCGGGTGTTGGTGGTGGGCGGCGGCGCGGCCGGGATCATGGCCGCCTGGCGGGCGGCCTGCGGGGGTCACCAGACGACCCTGCTGGAGGCCAATGGCCGCCTGGGCGTGAAATTGCGCATCAGCGGAGGCGGCAAATGCAACATCACCCACGGAGGCCCAGTGAAGGCAGTGCTGGCGGCCTTCTCCAAGGACCAGGCCCGCTTCCTCCGGCCTTCCATGCATCGGTTCACCAACCTGGAGGTGGTCGAGCTGCTGCGCCGGGAGGGGGTGGAAACCTATGAGCGGGACAATGGCCGGGTCTTCCCTTTGGACCGCCCCGGCAGCGCCGCCCAGGTGGTGGCGGCCTTCGAGTCGATCCTCGGCCGCAGCGGCGTCGAGGTGCGCTGCGGTGTGCGAGTGGCAGGGCTTGAAGGCGCCGCGCCGAGGCTCCACGCGGTGCTGCTGGAAGGCGCCGAACGCCGGCCGGCGGATCACATCATTCTGGCTACGGGTGGCGCCAGCTATCCGGAGACCGGCACCCGGGGCGAAGTGCTGGGCTGGCTCAAAGCCCTGGGACTTCCGGTGAAACCCTGGTTCCCGGCCCTGGCGCCCATCCCGCTCAACACCGCCCGTCCCGACTGGGAGGGCCTGGCCTTCCGGGCGGGCTGGCTGCGCCTTGCCGTGGGCCCTACGGGGCGGCGCCTGGCGGAGTTCCAGGGGGACCTGGTGTTCACCAAGGTGGGCATCAGCGGCCCCGCAGCCCTGGAGCTGAGCGGCCCCGTTGAAGCGGCCCGGCGCAGTGGCGCGGCTTTTCTCAGTTACGCCTTCGACCCGCGTCCGGCTGAAACCCTCGAGGGCGTACTGGTGGAGGCCCAGGGCGCCAAGCCCCACCTTGCGGCCCGCACCTGGCTTGGAACCTGGCTGCCGGAGCGGATCTGCGGGCCCACCTTGGCCAGCGCAGGCATCGCGGAGGATCAGCGCTTGAAGGACCTAACGAAAATTGCCCGCCGGTCCCTCGCGGCCAGCGTGACGGCCTTTCCCCTGGGGGCCCCGCGCCCGGTGTCCCTGGAGCGGGGGGAAGTGGCAGGGGGGGGACTGGCCCTTGGCGCGGTGGATGCCCACACCCTGCGGGTGAAGGGATGGGAAAACCTTTCTGTGTGCGGCGAACTGCTGGACATCGACGGTCCCGTGGGCGGATATAACCTCCAGGCGGCCTTCAGCACGGGATTCGGGGCGGGGGAATCCGTCTGAAAGCTGGATTCCGGGTAGGGGTAGAATGCAGCTGCCTTTCCGCTCTGGAGCCCCTATGCGAAGCCGCTTCCTCCCTGCTCTGACCGCGTTGCTGCTCGGGCTCGCGGCCCACCTGGCTTGCGTGCCGACCCAGACGGAGAATGCGATCACCGGCAAGCGCCAGTTCATCTCGCTCACGCCGGAAGAGGAAGTGAAGCTGGGCCGCGAGGCGGTGCCGGACATGATCAAGCAGGGCGGAGGGTTGGACCCGGATCAGCGCTTGCAGTCGGCGGTGCAGGCCGTCGGGGCGCGGGTCGTGGCGAACAGCGCTGCGAAGTTGAGCGGGTATCCCTTCGAATTCCGGCTGCTGGCGGACCGGAAGGTGATCAACGCCTTCGCCTTGCCGGGGGGCGAGATCTTCATCACCCGGGCGCTGGTGGACCGCTTCGAGAACGAGGCGCAATTGGCCAGCGTGCTGGGCCACGAGATCGGCCACGTGGTAGGTCGCCACAGCGCTGAGCACATGACTGAAGCTATGGGCATCAACGTGCTGGTGGGCATCATCGGCGTGGCCAGCAGCAATCCCAATGATCCCGATAGAGGCCAGCGCAACGCCAACCTGGCAGCCTTGGGCGGTAATTTGGTGAACCTCAAGTTCACCCGGGACGACGAATCCCAGGCGGACGTGCTGGGTGTGCGCTTCATGTCCGAGGCCGGCTTCAACCCCAATGCCATGGTGGAGGTCATGCAGATCCTCGAGAGTTTGGGCGGCGGCGGGGTGGAGTGGTTCCAGAGCCATCCGAATCCGGAGAACCGCGAGCAGAAGATTCGTGGCGAAATCGCCAAACGCTATCCCGCAGGTGTGCCCGCCTCCATGACCATGGGCGCGAATTTGCGGCGGCGCTGAGGGCAATGGCTGGAGACAGAAGCCACGGCAAATCCACGAGACCCAGGAATTCATATTCACCTTCCCCCGTTCTTCCCGGGGTCTGCAGGAAACCTTTCTGGTTGGTCAAGGAGCCGCGAGTTGTGTCCACAAATTTCTGTAAGTGCCTCCAGGCAGGTTGATCGATGAACTCGTCGGGGATTGGCGGAGGGAGGGCGGAGCCCGACCGGAGCCAGGC
>JANXPB010000200.1 GCA_025357545.1 Holophagaceae bacterium | reverse complement strand
CCGTGAGCTGGATGGGCGTGAGGGGGTTCTTCACTTCGTGGGCCATGCGCCGGGCCACTTCCTGCCACGCGGCGCGCTTTTCCGCCTGGGCCAGCAGTGAGAGATCCTCCAGCACCGCCAGGGCCCCGCCGCCCACGAGCGGCGCCAGGATGGCGCGCACAAGACGACCCTCCCCTTCCCCGCCTAGGCGCATCTCCTCCTGCTGCACGCGGCCCGTCGCCTTGGCCTGCTGAAGCAGTTGGGGAATGCGCCCGAGTTTGGATTGCCGCGCCCATTCCGCCCAGGCATCGCGACCTGGATCGAAGGCCTCGAGCCCCAGCCAGCGGCGGGCGGCGGGGTTCACGAGCTGGAGCTGGCCTCCCTCATCCCAGCTCAGCACCCCTACCGGAAGGGCCTCCAGCAGCTGGCGGAGGTAGGCCCGCTGTTCGTCCAGGCTCGCGCTCTGGGCCTCGATGGCCGCGCGGTTCGCCTTCAAGTCCGACGTCATGCGGTTGAAAGTTTGGGCCAGGAAGGCCAGCTCGTCCTCGCCCTCCTCGTTGAGCTGCACTTCCAGGTCGCCGGTGCCCACTCGCTGGGCGGCTTTCGCCAATGAGCGGATGGGTTCCGACAGGGTGCGGGCAATGGCCAGGCCCGTCCAGACCGCCGCGAAAAGCGTGAGCACCGTGAGGAAGAGGAACGTGCTTTGGGGCAGCGTCTCCAGCACGCCACGGTTCTGGTTCACCTGGGCGGATTCCACCGACCGCCGCTCCAGGCGCAGCATCCCGTCCGCCAGCTCCCGGGAGAGGAAGATCCCCGCCACCAGCGCCTCGCCAGGGCGGGCCACCGGCTTCAACAGCCACCTGCCTTCGTCGGTTTCAACGAAGTCCGGAAGGTGGCCCGGGTCCTTTAGTGCGGGCGGTTTCAAATCCTTCCCGATGGCGATCCGGGGTCCAGCCAGCAACAGGTCGAGGCCTTCACTCCGGCGGAGGTCATCGAGTTCTGAGAGTTCCGACGAGCGGAGATGCCGCTCTGAGGCCGATAGCTGGAGGGCCATCTGGGTATTGAGCGCCTTGCCCATGGCTTGGCCGTCCCGGATGACTTCTTCGGTCTCAGGGCGGAACCAGCGGTCCAGGTTCTTGCTGATGGCGCTCTGGCCCACGAAGAAGAGGATCAGGCTGGGGATCAGCGTCACGCCGAAGAAAGCCAGCACCAGGCGGGTCCTGAGCCGCGCCCCCAGGATGCCCCGGCGCCGCTCGAAGTAGAGCTTGGCCAGGGAGCGCGCCACGATGAACAGCAATGTCCCGATGGCCAGCACGTTCAACAGGCCCAGGGCCACCAGGGCCCAGCGGGAGGGCGCGTCGATGCCGCCGCTGACCTTGTCGCTGAGGAGCTTGTAGGCCTTGAAGATCATCCAAACCAGCACCGCGAGGCCCGCCGCGGCATAGAGCCGGGTCAGCTCGCGGTCGCGGTGGACAGTCACGCCGCGGCCTTCACGAAGCCAGGTGGTGTGACGCTAGGAGGATTGGCACCCAGGAAGCACATGTTGCCAGCCTACCCCAGCTCCTTGCGGTACAGGGCGGCGTCTTCACCATCCTTGTAGTAGGCCTTGCGCAATCCATCCTGCCGCCAGCCCGACGCGTCATAGAGCTGTCTTGCAGGGGTGTTGGACACCCGCACCTCCAGCAGCAGGGTGCGGATGCCCAGGCGGCTCAGCTGTCCCTCGCAGGTCTTCATCAGCTCGTGGCCGTGGCCCCGGGCGCGGAGCTCCGGCTCCACCGCGATGCGCAGCAGTTCGGCTTCCTGGATCGTGTCGCCAATGGCCCAGAGCGCGAAGCACTCCCCCACGGCCCCCCAGGCCTCTTCGTGGCCAGCCAGGGCGCCCCAGGGCTCCCCGAAGCAGCGGCGATCTAAATCCTCCAGCCACCCTGGTACCTCAGAACCCGGCCCCAGGTGGAAGAACTCCTTCATCGGGCCTGGCCTTGGCGGTGGGCCTCATCCAGGTGCTGGGAGAACTGCGGGAAATTCAATTCGGCATCGGTCTCGCGCAGGTAGAATGGGTGGATCGGTGCTTCCGGTTCGCGGCGGGGCAACTCCCGGCAAAGGGCCACCAGAGCGGCCAAGGTCGAGGGGCCCTCATCGCGTAGGCCGAGGGAAGGCGGCAGGTGGTCCTGCAGCCGGGTCCGCAGGCTAACTGGCGCCCACCAGGCCTCGCTTCCGATGAGTTCGGGCAGCCGCGCAAAAGGCAGCTTGCAAGCCTCACCGAGGGCCGCGGTTCCATCCCATTTCTGCACAAAGGCCTCGCTCCGCTGGCCATCCAACAACACCCAGGCCGGCCCGCCGATCCCCGCTTCCCGCAGGGCCCGGGCGCGCATTTGAAAACTCGAGAACCCCCAGGTCGGCAGGCCCGTCAGGGCCAGCCCCTCCGCCGTGGCCACGCCGATGCGGATGCTCGTGAAGCCGCCAGGCCCCGCGCAGCAGCAGACGCCGCTGAGCTCCGCCGGCGTGGCGCCGGCCGCCTGCATCAGGGCGTTGAGCGAGGGCAGCAAGGCCACGCTGTGGCTGCGGCCCTGGCCCACTTCCACACGGCTCGTCCAGGCTCGCTCTCCAGCCACCAGGGCCAGGTGGAGGATTTCGGTGGCGGTGTCGAGGCCGAGGATCATGGGCGGATCATTCAAGGACGGGATCGGAGAGAACTGGCCAGGAGGGCATCAGCGGAAGTATCGCCGCAAAGCCCCCGGAAGGTGCCTATGGAAAAGGCGGCCCAAGGCCGCCTTTTCCAAGGATTCAAACGGATTCAGGCGGCGGTGCGCTTGGCGCCATTGAGCCCGCGGGGAGCCTTCACAACCTTGCCGGCCTGGAGGCAGGCGGTGCACACGCGCAGCTGTTTGGCCACGCCGTTGACGAGGGCCCGGGCGTTCTGGAGATTCGGGTTCCACCGGCGCTTGGTGATGTTGTTGGCGTGGGACACGTTGTTCCCGAACTGGGGCTTCTTGCCGCAAATCTCGCACTGACGGGACATGGGAACCTCGGAAAACATTCAAAAACTGACGGAAGCAAAGGCAGGGCCTGGCATCACAGAAGGAGTAGTCTACCAGCAATCCCCGGCCCTTCAAGGAACAATCTCCATTGGACGCCTCAGCCCTCGCCCTGGCCTTCGCGACGCTCCCCTGGAAGGAGCAGGAAAAGGCGCGCGTTTGGGAGGCCTTCCAGCAAGGCGAGGCGAGCTTGCGGCCCGAGGCCCAGGCGGAACTGGAGGCCTTGGACATCTCCCGTTTCCGGGCCGAGGCTGAATCCCATGGAGCAGGCTTGGTGCTGCCGGGGGATGCGGGATCGGACTTCCTCTTCGCGCCCCTTCCCTATCCCGTGGCGCTCTGGGTGAGAGGCACGCTGCCCCCTGCTGGGCCTCGGCTGGCGGTGGTCGGCACCCGCACGCCCAGCCGCCAAGGCCGCGAGCGGGCCCATGCTTGGGCCCAGCGGCTCACCCGCGAAGGCCTCGCGGTGCTGTCGGGCCTGGCGCGGGGCATCGACGGCGCGGCCCACGCCGGCGCGCTGACAGCTGGGCCCACCTGGGGCATCATGGGCTCCGGCTTGGATCACCCCTATCCCCGGGAACACGTCGCGCTGATGGAGCGCATGGTGGCCGCCGGCGGGGGCGTGCTCACCCCCTTCCCGCCCGAGGCGCTGCCGCAGAAATGGCACTTCCCGCGGCGAAACCTCCTGTTGGCCGCCTGGACCCTGGGGGTTTTAGTCATCGAAGCCCGACTCCGCAGCGGCTCCCTGGTCACGGCCAAGCTGGCGCTGGATCTCGGCAAGGAGCTGTGGGTGGTGCCGGGCGCGCCCGAAGATCCCATGGCCGAAGGGCCCAACGCACTATTGCGGGAGGGAGCCGCCCGCCTCTGCCGGTCCCCGGAAGACCTGCTGGAGGATCTCGCGGGTTCCCTATGAAAAAGATTCCCCCGTAGGGGGAAGGACCCATAATCGCCCCCTTGGGCTTGACAAGGCTCCGGTCCCCTGTTCCATCATCCAAGCCTTTGAAGCACCCGGGAGTCTCAATTGACCAAGCTCGTCATCGTCGAAAGCCCATCCAAGGCTAAAACCATCACCAAGTACCTGGGCAAGGGCTATACGGTGAAGGCATCGGTGGGGCACATCCGGGACCTGCCCAAGAAGCTCGGCGTGGACATCGAAAACGGGTTCCAGGAGGAATACGAGATAAGTCCCGCCAAAGCCAAGGTGGTGGCGGAACTCCGGGCCGCGGCCAAGGGCGCCTCGGAGCTGATCCTCGCCACTGACCCTGACCGCGAGGGGGAAGCCATTTCCTGGCATCTCCTGGAAGCCATCAAGCCCCCGAAATCCCTGCCGGTATCCCGGGTGCTGTTCAACGAAATCACCCCCGCTGGCATCCAGAAGGCCATGGCGAACCCCACGGTCATCAATAAGAAGCTGGTGGACGCCCAACGGGCCCGCCGCGTGCTGGACCGACTGGTGGGCTACAAAGTCAGCCAGGTGCTCTGGGACAAGGTACGGCGAGGCCTTTCCGCCGGCCGGGTGCAGAGCGTCGCGGCGCGGCTCATCGTCGACCGGGAACGGGAGATCCTGGCCTTCAACCCGGTGGAATTCTGGGTGCTGAAGGCCAAATTCGCCGCCAAGCTGCCGCCCCAGTTCTGGATGCGCCTGGTGAAGCTGAGCGGCCAGAGCCTGCAGCTCGGCAATAAGGAAACCAAGCGCCGCGTCGAGAACGAGAAGCAGGCCCACGCCCTGCGGGACCAGATCTTGAAGGCAAAATGGAAGGTCACGGGCCTGGAGACCAAGGAAAAGAAGCGCAACCCCGCCTCGCCTTTTACCACCGCCAAGCTGCAGCAGGAATCCGCACAGAAGTTGAAGATGAGCGTCAGCCGCACCATGCAGAACGCCCAGCGACTCTATGAAGGCACCGATTTCGGCGAAGGGCCCATCGGCCTCATCACCTACATGAGGACCGACTCGCCGCGGCTGGCCCCGGAGGCCATCGAAGCCACGCGCGACTTCATCGCCAAGCACTACGGGAAGGAGTACCTGCCCGCCAAGGCGCGGATCTACTCCGGCAAGGCTGGCGCCCAGGACGCCCACGAAGCCATCCGCCCCACGGACATCGCCCGCACACCGGAATCCCTGCGGGGCCACCTGGAGCCTGACCAGTTCCGCCTCTACGCCCTCATCTGGCGGCGCACCCTGGCCTGCCAGATGGAGGCCGCGCGCTTCGACGAAACGGTGGTGGATGCCGCCACCGCCCTGGAGAACGGCGAAACCGCCGAATTCGAAGCCAAGGGCGAGATCGAGCGCTTCCCGGGCTGGCTGGCGGTCTACCGGGCGGACAAGAAGGAGAGCGACGCCGAGGCCATCCAGGACGCCACGAAAAATGACAGCGACGAGGAAGAGGAGAACGTGGGCCTCCCGGCCCTGGAGCTCGGCGAGGCGCTGAAGCTCGAAACCCTCGAGACCGACCAGCAGTTCACCAAGCCCCCGGCGCGCTTCAACGAGGCCACACTGGTGAAGGAGCTGGAAGAGGACGGCATCGGCCGCCCTTCCACCTACGCCAGCATCATCTCGACCATCCAGGACCGGGACTACGTCAAGAAGCACGAAGGGCGCTTCAAGCCCACCGAACTGGGCATGGTGGTCACGGATCTGCTGGTGCAGGGCTTCAAGGAGCTGATGGACCCGAAATACACGAGTGGCCTGGAGGCCAATCTGGACCGGGTGGAAGAGGGCGCCATCACCTTCCTGAAGGCCATGAAGGACTTCTACGGCCCCTTCGAGCAGGCCCTGGCCAACGCCGGCAAGGACATGCAGAACCTGAAGGCCGGCGTGCTTTCGGGCGAGGCCTGCCCCAAGTGCGGAGCTCCGCTGCTGAAGCGCATCGGGAAGAATGGCCTGTTCATCGGCTGCTCCAACTATTCCACGGACCTGAAGTGCGACTACACCGCCGAGGTGGAGCCCATGGACGAGCCTGAGGATGCGCCGGAATGCCCCCTCTGCGGGTCCACCCCCATGTCACTGCGCAAAGGCCAGTGGGGGCCCTTCTGGGCCTGCACCAACTATCCGAAATGCAAGGGCATCCGCAAGGCGGACCCCAAGGGACTGCCCATCCCCGCGGATGTGCCCATCGGGGAGAAGTGCCCCACCTGCGGCAAGGACTTCGTCAAGCGCCACGGGCGTTACGGCGAATTCATCTGCTGCGTGGACTACCCCACCTGCAAGACCGTGAAGAAGGAGATCCTGGGCGTCCCCTGCCCCAAGTGCGGGGGCGACCTCAGCGCCCGGAAAACCCGCTTCGGCAAGGTCTTCTATGGGTGCACCAACTACAACCCCAAGACGCCGGCCACCAACTGCGACTTCACCGCCTGGGACAAGCCCGTGACGCGCACGTGCCCCAGGTGCAAGAGCCCCTACATGACCGAAAAGACCCGCAAGCCCCGGGGCAAGGATCCCATCACCGTCCTGCTGTGCCCGGTAGAGACCTGCAAGTACGAAGAGCCCCTGGGATGAGCGCCCGCCTCGAGTACAAGACCGTCAGCCTGGACTTTAAAATCGGGCTCATGCAAAAAACGTATCCCGATTTCGATGCGGCCCTGAACCAGGCGGCAACGGAAGGGTGGCGCTTGGTTCAGGTGCTGGAGCCGGCCAAAGGCATGGGCGAAACGAGCAAGTTCATCCTTATTCTTGAACGGAAACCTTAGGGCCGGCCACCTCCAGGAGCCACTTCTGGACTCCAGGAACTGTGACATTTGCCTCAAAGCGCCGACCTATATTGGAAGGGACTGAGGCTATCTGCAGCCCCCTGCGGCCGCGCGCGGCGCGGCGTCGGGAGATTGCCGGTGGAGCCGCTGTTTTCAGGGAGGCGTTATGTTTTTCCTGCTGCTCGTTCCGGCCCTCATTGCTCCTGCGCCGGCCGTGGGAGTGCCCGATTCCGTCGAGATGGCTCCCGGACTCTTCGTTCTCAAAGGGGCGCCGACCGCGGCCACCTACTCGGCCCTGAAGGGCGCCGGGATCACCCACGTGATCAACCTCCGCCGGGATGGCGAAAAGGACTTCGATTCAGAAGCCGAGACCTTCGCCCTGGCTGCGGTGGACGTGTCCTACATCCGCCTGGCCCTGCCGAAGGTTCCCCCCAAGGGCGATCTCGATCTCTTCAGGAGCATCCTGAAGGATCTGCCCAAGAACGCGCGGGTCCTGGTCCACTGCAACAACGGCAACCGGGCCGCCGGCGTGATCTACACCTGCCTGGTGCTCGACCGGGGCGTCGATTACGAGAAGGCCCTGGCCCTGGCCAGGGAAGCAGGCTTGGCCAGCCCCGAGACCGAAACCGCCATGAAGGCCTACGTGAACGCCAAGAAGCAGGGCTAGCAACCAAGAAGGCCGCGTGAGGGAAGGGCGCAACCCCGGGTCCTGAGTTTTCTGGCGCTGGGCCCTAGCGGGGGGTTCCGGCCGGGTGGGAGCGCCCCAGCTGCAGGATCACGATGCCCGCCATCACCGTGAGCAGGCCGAAGGCGATGCGGAAATTCATGGGCTGGTCGCGCTTAAGCAGCCCCAGGAGCGTGCCGGCCAGCGGCGAGCAGGCGAAGGCCAGAGCCAAGGTCACGCCCAGGTTGGTGGTCAGGCTCAGGGCCCGGTAGAAACTCCACATGCCGAGGGCGCCTGCCACCACGCCGCCGCCGAGCACGAGCATCAGCCAGGCGGGCCCATTGCCGCTGAAAGTCACACCCCGCCACACGGGCACGGAGAGCAGGCCGAGAACCAGCAGGGCCACGGCGGTGCGGACGGTGATGCCCGCCAGGGGCGGCAAGTTCATCAACTTCAATCCGGCCTTCTCGAAATAGCCCCCGGCCCCCCAGGCCACACCCGCCAGCACCGCGAACAGCATGGATGAGCGCATGGATCCTCCGTTGCGCCCAGCTTAGAACCGGGTTTCTATGACTGGGTGCACAAGGAGCGTCCACGGGGCTCTGGCTTCTCTATCCCCTCGATTGGAAGTACGCTTCCAGCCTTGTCTTGAGCTTCCATGACGAACCCGATCGCCATCGCCTGCCTGCCCCTGCTGATGTCCGGCTTGGCAATTGCCCAGGGAAATCCACAGCTCCAGGCCCTGACCGCCAGCACCCTTCCCATGCAGTACTTCGCATCGCTGCCCAAAGGCTGGAGCGCTGCCAAATCCTGGCCCGTGGTGATGGTGGTCCCGGACGCCGGGCGGGATTTCAAAGGCAACCTGGCCGCCTTCGTGCGAGCCCGCAAGGACCTGCCCTTCAACTGATCGCAAAAGAGGACCGAAACCGGCAGCCGGACCCGGGCCGGATCGATCGAGAAATCTTTGGCCTCCAACCAGCGGCCCCGGTAGTTCGTGGACACCGGCGCCCCCCCGCG
>JANXPB010000106.1 GCA_025357545.1 Holophagaceae bacterium | reverse complement strand
AGCAGGGCCGTGCCCTCGGCCTTCAGCTCTAGCAGCACTTCCAGCAAGTGCCCCGCTAGCGTCGGATCCAGCGCGGAGAGAGGTTCGTCCAGCACCAGCAGACTCGGCCCAAGCATCAGGGCCCGGGCCAAGGCCAGCCTTTGCCCCAGGCCGCCCGACCACTGCGCGGGCCGCTGCTCCAGGGCGCCTTCGGGAAAACGGACGCGGGCGGCCATGGCCGCCACCGCTGCCCGCCGGGCCTGCTTATCGCCCCGGCGATGGATGTCGAGGGGTTCCTGGAGGATTTCCCAGCCCGTCAGGTGCGGTGGAAGGCTGGCCAGCGGGTCCTGGAAGAGCGCCTGGAGGCAGGGCCGACGGGAACGCCTGGATTTTTCGGTCACCCCGGACCAGGCTTCGCCCTCCAGCAGGATGCGGCCTTCGGTGGGCTCCAGCAGCCCCAGCACCAAATTCATCAGGGTGGTCTTGCCGGCGCCACTCTCCCCCACGATGCCCCAGGCCTCTCCGGGCCGCACCTCGAAGGAGATCCCCCGCAGATGCCACTGCCCCGCGCGGTGGACCGCCACGGAATCCAAGGTCAGGAGCGCCGTGCCGTGGGCCATGTCGGCGCTCCTTCAGCGGAGGGTATCGGTTCCCAGGTAGGGCACCAGGGCCTTGGGGATGCGGATGCTGCCGTCGGGCTGCTGGCCGTTCTCCAGGATGGCCACCCAGGTACGGCCCACGGCGAGGCCGCTGCCGTTCAGGGTGTGCAGGAAGGCCGCCTTCGCCTTGGGATCGGCGGGCTTGTATTTCAGGTTGGCGCGGCGGCCCTGGAAGTCGCCGAACCAGCTGCAGGAGCTGATCTCGCGGTAGGTGCCCTGGCTGGGCAACCACACTTCCAGGTCGTAAGTCTTCCGGCTCGAAAAGCCCATGTCGCCGGTGCACAGCAGCACCCGGCGGTAGGGCAGCTCCAGTTCCTCGAGGATGGCTTCGGCGTGGCCGGTGAGGCGCTCTAGTTCCGCCTCTGCCTGTTCCGGCGCCACGAAGGCCACCAGCTCCACCTTGTGAAACTGGTGCTGGCGGATCAGGCCCTTGGTGTCGCGGCCGTGGCTGCCGGCCTCGCTGCGGAAGCAGGGCGTGAGGGCGCAGTGCCGCAGTGGCAGCTGCTCGAAGGGCAGCACCTCGTCGCGGTAGAGGTTCGTCACCGGAACTTCCGCGGTGGGGATCAAGTACAGGTGGGATTCGCCATGGGGGATTTTGAAAAGATCCGGTTCGAATTTCGGCAGCTGCCCAGTGCCGTAGAGGCTCTCGGCATTGACGAGGTAGGGCGGGATCACCTCGATGTAGCCCGCGGCGCTTTGCCGGTCCAGCATGAAGGTGGCGAGGGCCCGCTCCAGCTTCGCGCCCCAACCCAACAGCACGCTGAATCTCGCGCCGCTGAGTTTGGCTGCGCGGTCCAGATCCAGGATGCCGAGCTTCACCCCCAGGTCCACGTGGTCCAGGGGCTTTTCGATGGTTGGAAGCTGGCCCCAGCGTTTGATCTCCACGTTGCCTTCGTCGCCCGCGCCCACGGGCACCGAGGCATCCGGCAGATTGGGAATGAGGGACACGAAGGCCCGGAAGGCCGCCTCGGCTTCCCGTTCCGCCTGTTCAAGGGCTTTCAGTTCTTCACCCAATTCACGCTGCGCCGCGATGATGGCCTCGGCGCTTTCCCCGGCCCGCTTCAGTTTGGCGACCTCTTCCGCCGCCTTGTTGCGGGCGGCCTTCAAACGTTCCGATTCCTGGATCACCCGCCGCCGTTCGCTTTCAAGGGTCTGGAAGGTGGCCTCGTCGAAGGCCGCGCCACGGCTCCCGAGACCGGCCTTCACGGCCTCCAAGGCATGGCGGAGGAGTTGGGGATCAAGCATCTGGTTTCCTGGAAAGGATCCAGTTTAGCGGCTTCAGATGGGTTCCCCCGCCCAGGATGTTCCGAAGGCTTCCCGCACGGCCTCGATGCCCGCACCCGCGCCCAGCAGCAAGCCGAGCTTGGCCAGGGTGGCCCAGCGTGTATGGCGCCCTGCCGAGATGCCCCCTTCGAGCCCCAGGGCGCGGCCCAGGGCGTAGGCTTCCAGGTCCACGGAACCCGAGGCGCATTGGGTGGTGGCCACCACGGGGATGGCCCGGTCCCGGCAATGCCGCATCAGGCCCAGCAGGTCCGTCCGCTCCATGGGCAGGTTGCCGGCGCCATAGGTCTCGATGAGCACGCCTTGAGTCCCTTCGGCGGGCAGGTGCCAGGGCATGCCGGGGAAGGGGCGGTAGACCATCAGCGCGTGCTCGAAGCGTCCCCCAAGGCCCGC
This sequence comes from Holophagaceae bacterium, assembly GCA_025357545.1. Taxonomy (GTDB): domain Bacteria; phylum Acidobacteriota; class Holophagae; order Holophagales; family Holophagaceae; genus JANXPB01. The sequence goes on along the minus strand of JANXPB010000106.1, from coordinate 9,429 downwards.
CGGCACCTGCCGCGCAAATACCCCGGCGTCGGGATGGATCGTCAAGTCCATACCGATCTCCGCCAGAGGCGGCAGGTTCGGACTGTCGAAGGCCTCATAGCGGTGGACGCTCAGCTTGTCCGTGGCCACACCCCGGAGCCAGCGCGTGCCGAACACGATGCCCACCTCGTTCACGCCCCGGGTGGCCAGATCCACGGCGTCCACCAGGTTTTCCCGGGCATCGCTGCGGACATAGGCCAGGGGCCGCTGTGAGCCGGTGATGGCCACGGGCTTGCCCAGGTCCGCCAACAGGAAACCCAGCAGCGAGGCGGTGAAGGCCATGGTGTCGGTGCCGTGGATGATCACCACCCCGTCGAAGGAGGCGGCGCGTTCCCGGATATGCCGCGCCAGCTCCAGGATGTGCTCAGGTTCGAGGGAAGCCGAATCGCGGTTGAAGGGCACTTCCACCTTCAGTTCCGCCAGGTCCCGCAGCTCCGGAACCCGCTCCAGCACATGGTCCAGGTAGGGTCCCGGCGCCAGGGAGGAGGGCTCTCCGCTGGGGGCCATGCCCAGGGTGCCGCCGGTGTGGAGAAGAAGGATGCGCGCCATGCCTCCAGGCTAACGCCAGCGGACACCCGGGTTCCGGGCCAAAATCGCGGACCCGCCCGGTTCAGGCCGGGGCCACGCCCCGCAGCTTGGCCACCAGCTCCGCCACGGTGTAGGGCTTTTGCAGGAAGGGCCGTCCCGCGAGGCCCCGGCCCTGGCTTTCGCCTTCATATCCGCTGCTCAGGATCACGGGCACCTCGGCCCGCACCGCCATCATTTCCGCCAGGGCGGATTCCCCACCCTGGACCGGCATCACCAGGTCCAGCAGCACCGCCCGCAGTTGATGGGCATGGCGCCGGAACATCTCGACGCCTTCCCGCCCATCCGCCGCTTCCACCACCTCGAAACCCACCCGTCGCAGCGCCAGGGCCGCCAGGGAGCGCAGGGAAGCCTCGTCTTCCACCACCAGCACCAGGCCGTGGCCCTGCCACCCGTCCACCGGCACGGCCACCCCTTCGGTCACGGCCACCGGCGTCGGCAAGGCGGGCAGGATCACACGGAAGGTCGTGCCCCGGTCCGGTACGCTGTAGATCCAGATCCCGCCCCGGTGCCCCCGCACGATGCCCTGCATGGCGGCGAGGCCCAGGCCCCGCCCGGCCCCCTTGGTGGTGAAGAAGGGCTCGAAGATCCGCCCGCGGGTGGCCTCGTCCATGCCTGCTCCGGTGTCGGCCACCTCCAGGAACACATAGGGGCCCGGAGCCAGGCCTTGCCCCGGAAAGGAAGCTTGCAGATCGGCGTCCTCGAAGACCTGGAACCCCGTCCGCAGGATGGTGGTACCGGCCTTCGGGCCGATGGACTCCGCCGCGTTGGTGACGAGGTTCAGGATCACCTGCTGCAATTGGGTGCGGTCGGCTTCCAGCCCTGGCAGCCCGTTGCCCAGCTCGTAGCGCAATTCGATGAGCTTGGGCAGCGAGGATTCCACCAGCGAGGTGATGCCCTGCAGCACCGAATTGAGATCCTGGGGCTCCACCCTGAAGCGGCCCTTGCCGGAATAGGCGAGCATCTGCCGCGTGAGCCCAGAAGCCCGCTGGCAAGTCTCCACCACGGTAGTGGCACAGGCGCTCGTGAGGCTGTGGGAAGCGGCCTCCTCCACAATGATGCTGGCATTGCCGAGGATGACCGTGAGCAGATTGTTGAAGTCGTGGGCGATGCCGCCCGCCAGCAGGCCCAGGCTCTCGAGCTTCTGCGCCTCCAGCAGCTGCCGTTCCATGCGCAGGCGGTCCTCGGAGGACTTCACCCGGTCGCTGATGTCGAAAGCCGTGCCCAACCCGTAGACCTTGCCGCCGAGGATCACCGCCCGGGCGATGAAATCCGTGTGGATGGTGTGGCCGTCCTTGTGGAGGATCTTGAGGACGTAGCGGTCGGGGACAGGCTCTCCCCGGCGCCTGGCCATGCCCCGCTGGCGGACCAGTTCCTGCTCGTCGGGATGGACCGGCTTCCAGAAAGGCTGCCCCAGTAGTTCAGCCGCCGCGTAGCCCGTGATGGCCTCCATGCCGGGATTGATGTAGTGGAAGACATCCGTGTACAGGAAGACGCCGCAGTTGATGTGCTCGGACAGGATGCGGAACTTCTCCTCGCTGTCCCGCAGGGCCTGCGCCACAGCCTTGGCTTCGCTGATATCCCGCACGATGACCTGGATGTAGCGCGTCTGTCCCGAGCGGCCCGCCACTGGGGTGCCGTCCAGCTGGATCCAGGCCTCCTGGCCGTCGGGCCTGGTGGCGCGGGCCTCCAGCTCGCAGGAGGGCCGGTTGCCCTGGAGCAGCTCTGCGCAATGGGTCCGGCAACCCTCCTGGTCCTCGGCATGCAGGCATTCAAAGATGGGATGGCCCAGCAAGCCGGCTTCCTCCCGTCCCAGCAGGTCGCAGAGCCCTGCCGGCACCCGGGTCCAGCGCCCCTGCAGATCGCAGCGGGCGATCAAGAGACCGGCCAGGTCCGCCACCCGGTCCAGCGCCCCCAGGGCGCGGTCCCGCTCCAACCGACGGGCCCGCGCGAGCAGCACAAGGCCCGCCACCGCGGCCAAGGCCAGCCCTGCCGCGATCCAGGGAAGCGGCGAGCCGGGGGAGGTGTAAGGCAGCATGGACAAAAGCAAGTGGCTCAGTTTACCCATGGGGGCAATAGTCACGCCCGAGAGCAGGCATCATGGAGGCGATGCTGAACCTCCGGCTTCCCCATGCCACGGTCTTGACGGATCCCGACGCCCTCGCCCCCTACCGCCAGGACGAGTCCCATCTCAAAGGCTCCGAGCCCCTGGCGGTGGTGTGCCCCAGGAGCGCGGTTGATCTCCGCGAACTGGTTCGCTTCGCGACGGCCGAAGGCTGCGGGCTGGTGCCGCGCGGCGCTGGCACTGGCAAGGCCGGGGGCTGCCTGCCCACGGCCCGCAGCATCGTGGTGGACCTGGGCCAGTGGCCGGGCCGCATCGACATCTCCCGCCAGAACCTCACCCTCACCGCACCCGCCAGCGCCTGGCTGCGGGATGTGAAGGACTCCGCCTGGGAGGCGAACCTCTTCTACCCGCCCGATCCCAACTCCTGGCCCATTTGCGCCTTCGGCGGCAGCCTGGCCACCAATGCCGGCGGGCCCAACGCTTGCAAGTACGGCATGACGCGCCATTGGGTGCTGGCGGTGGACGCCCTCATGGCCGACGGCGAGATCCATACCTTCGGCACCGGCAGCGTGAAGCAGAATGTCGGCCCCAGCCTGGCGCAGCTGTTGGTGGGCAGCGAAGGCATCTTTGGGATGATCCTGTCAGCCACGGTGCGGCTCGTCCCCCGCCCCACGGAATTCATCACGCTGCTGCTGCCCGTGGCCGAATTCCAATCCCTGCTGGACCTGCCCGGGACCCTCTGCGCGGCGGGCTTCCTGCCCTCGGCCTTCGAATTCTTCGACCCAGCGGTGCTCGCGGAACTGCGCACTCACGGCCCCGAAGAAGCCCGCCGTCTCCCTGGAAATGCCTTAGCGATTCTTGAATTCGATGACCGCGGCTGCACCTCGGAGGGCTTCATCGAAGCGCTGATGGAGGCGCTTGGGCCAATCTCAGAGCAGCTCCAGATCGCATCGGAAACCAGGCAGCGGGACCAGATCTGGAGCCTCCGCCGGCTGACCTCCACCTTCCTCAAAGAGCGGCATCCCAAGAAGATCAGCGAGGACATCGTGGTGCCGCGCAGCCGCATCCCGGACTTCTACTCAGGGCTGGAGCGGCAACAAATCCCAGCGGTGACCTACGGGCATCTGGGGGACGGGAATCTGCATGTGAACCTGCTGGGCGCCGGCGAAACCGAGCCTTGTGAAGTGGAGCGCCAGCTCCTGGCGCTGTTCCGGCTCTGCATCGACCTAGGCGGCAATCTCAGCGGCGAACACGGCATCGGCCTGGCCAAGCGCGACGCCTTCCTCGCGCTCACAGACCCCCACCAGATCGGCCTGATCCGCGCCCTCAAGGGCGCTTGGGATCCTGCGGGGATCTTCAATCCCGGCAAGGTCATTTAGGCCTCCAGCACTTCCCAGATGGCCTGCACATCCCTGGGGACTTCCTGGGCCACCACGGGACGATCCTTCAGGGCTGCGAGTTCGTCCGGAATGGGTACCTGGATGCCCATGTGCTCGTAGACCGGGAGGAATTTCGCGGGATGGGCGGTGCCAAGGAAGATGCCCGTTTCGCTCAACCCCAGGCGGTCCTCCAGCACGGCGTAGGCCACCGCTGCATGGGGGTCGGCGAGGTAGCCCATGCCGCGCAATTCCCGCAGGGCGCGCTTGGTCTCCTCGTCGCTCTTGTGGCCCCACCGCAGCGCGCTGCGGAGGGCGTAGGTATCCCCACGGAACAGATGCAGGATGCGCTCCCAATTATTGGGTGCGCCCACATCCATGGCGTTGGAAATCGTGGCGACGCTGGGCCGGGGGCGATAAGGGCCGCCATCCAGGAACTCGGGCACCGTGGCGTTCGCATTGGTGGCGGCGATGAGGGCGCGCACGGGCAGGCCCATGGCCCGCGCCATGAGCCCCGCGCAGAGGTTCCCGAAATTCCCCGAGGGCACGGAGATGACGATGCCATCGCGCACATCCTGGGCATGGAGCTGGGCCAGGGCCTCGGCGTAATAGAGCATCTGCGGCAGCAGGCGGGCGACGTTGATGGAATTGGCGGAGGTGAGCCCGTGGCGGGCCTTCAGGCCCGGGTCGCTGAAGCAGGCCTTGACTAGATCCTGGCAGTCGTCGAAGGAACCATCCACCGCCAGCGCCGTCACATTCCCGCCCAGGGTCGCGAACTGGCGTTCCTGCAGGTCCGAGACCCGGCCTTTGGGGTAGAGCACCATCACCCGGACCTCTGGCCGGTTCCAGAAAGCATGGGCCACGGCGGCGCCCGTATCCCCACTGGTGGCGGTGAGGATCGTGAGCGGGTGGCCGGGTTCCTTGATCAGCGTGAGCATCTCGGCGAAGAACCGCGCGCCCACGTCCTTGAAGGCCAGGGTCGGGCCGTGAAATAGCTCCAGGGAATAGAGCCCGCGCCGGATCCGCACCAAGGGAACGGGAAAGTCGAGGGCCCGTTGAATGGCGCCCGCCAGGGCCTCCCCGTCAAATTCGTCGCCGAGCAGGCGGCGCAGAATGATCTCGCTGCGTTCAGGCCAGCGCAGTTGCAGCAGGCTGTTCCAATCCTCGAAGTCCGGCAGGGATTCGGGCATCCACAGGCCACCTTCGGGAGCCGGGCCTTGCAGCACGGCCTCCTTGAACGTGGCCGTGTCGCTGGGGTTCCGGGTGTTGATGAACCTCATGGCAGCACCCGGGCGCCGGTGGGATCCACGCCACAAAGCCGCGCGCTGGATGCCACGCCTGCCGTTTGGAAAGCCGCTTGCATGGCCGCCGCCAGTTCCTCGCCATGTTCGGCGCTCTCGGCGACGGCGAACAGGGAGGGGCCCGAGCCAGAAAGTGTGCAGCCTAGCGCGCCTGCGGCCATGGCCGCCGCCTGGGCGGCACGGAAGCCTGGCACTAGGTCCGCGCGGCGGGGTTCCGCCAGCACGTCCCGCAGGCAGCGCACGAAAACTTCCTGATCCTTGGTGTGCAGCGCATGCACGAAGGCCGCGAGATTCTGGGCGAAGGCCAGGGCTTCCGCCATGGGCAGCGCCGCGGGGATCACTTTGCGGGCCTGTTCCGTGGCGAGCTCCAGGCTGGGATGCACCACCGCGAGCACCAGTTCCGCCGGCCACGGGAGGGCCCGGGGCTTGGAGCTGCCAGCTTCGCCGGGCACCAGCAACAGCAGGCCGCCGTGCAGGGAGGGCGCCACGTTGTCCAGATGCACCGAACCGGAGACCAGGGCCTCGGCGCGGCCCGCCAGCCCCAACAATTCCGCCCGGGTGAACGGCTCCCCCAGCAGCACCTGCACGGCCACCAGGGTGGCCACGATGGAGCTGGCGCTGGAGCCGACACCGCTGGAACGGGGCAGGTTTTTCTGTAGGGTGAAGGCGACCTCCGGACGGGCCAGGCCTTTTGCCCGGAGGGCCTCCCGCATGAATTCAAAGGTCCGCAGGACTAGATTCTGCGCGGGATCGGAAGGCATCAGGGCGGCGAAGGGCCCGGCCACCTGAAGGCTCGTGGAGAGAGCTTCCGAAGCACCCACCACGTCGCCCCACAGTGAGCCGTCCAGCGGGGCCAAAGCTGCGCCCATCAGGTCGAAGCCCGCGGCGAAGTTGCCGATGCTGGCGGGGGCGTAGGCCCGGATGGTCGCGCTCATGGCAGCCCTTCAAACGAAGCGATCTTAAGGATATCCGCCAGGACCCCGGCGGCCGTCACGTCGCCTCCCGCGCCGTAGCCCCGCACCACCAGCGGGGTCGGCTGGTAGTGCTCGGTGAGGAAGGCCAGGGCGTTCTCGCCGCCCTTCACCGTGTGGAGTGGATGGTCCGGCCCCACGGCCTCCAGGCCCACACGGCAGAGGTAGTTCCCGCCGGTGGCCACGATGCTCGCCACATGGCGCAGCACCCGGCCTTCCCCTTTCAGGGTAGCCAAGCGCGCCGCGAAACCCGCGTCCAGTTCGGGCAAGCGCGCCATCAGCCCCTCCACTCCCTCCGACGCGGCGAATCCCTCCGGCAGGACGCCCGCCACCGAGACATCCGCCAGGTCCAGCTCCGCCCCCATCTCGCGGGCCAGGATCAGGAGCTTGCGCGCCACATCGAGGCCCGACAGATCATCGCGGGGGTCGGGTTCCGTGAAGCCCTTCTCCTTGGCGATGCGCACCGCCTCCGAGAAAGGCATTCCGTCGTCCAGCAGACCCAGCAGGAAGGAGAGCGACCCCGAGAGCGTCCCGTCGAAGCGCAGCACATGATCCCCGCCCTTGAGCAGGTTCTTCAGCGTGTCGATGACCGGCAGGCCCGCACCCACGTTCGTTTCATAGAAGAACTTCCGGCGCCGGCGCTCGGCGGCCAGGTGCAGAAGACGGTAGTCCGCGAAATCCGCGGAGTTGGCCTTCTTGTTGGCGGTAACCACGTGGAGGCCGGCTTCCAGCAGCCTGGGGTAGGCCTTGGCCACCCCTTCGTTGGAGGTGCAATCCACAAAGACTGGGTTGGTGAACCGGGCTTTGGCAACGGCTTCCAACAGCCCATCGAATTCCGCGGGAAGCGCGGCGCCCGCAAGAGCCGCATCCACATCGCCGAGCCCTTCGGGCTGAAAGGCGAGCTGCCGGGAATTGGCCACGGCGCAGAGTCGGAGGTCCACTTTCCGCTTTGGGTTGGCCTGGTGCAGGGAGATCTTGCGCAGCAACTTCAAACCCACGTTTCCGACGCCCCAGACCACCAACTGCAGCTGCGGCAGGGAGCCGAAGAAGGCCGCGTGGACCTGGCGCAGAGCGCGGGCTGCGTCGCCCTCCTCGATGACCACCGAGATGTTGCGTTCGCTGGAGCCCTGGGCGATGGCCACGATGTTCACGCCCACTGCCGCCAGGGCCCCGAAAAAGGTGCCCGCAACGCCGAGCCGGTGCTTCATGCCGTCGCCCACGATGGAGAGGATGGCGTGGCCTGTGCGCCGCTGGACCGGGTCCAACATCCCCGCCGCGGTTTCCGCCACGAAGGCGGCGCGGAGGGCTTCCATGGCCCGGGGGCCGTCGGCCTCCGCCACCGAGAAGGAGATGGCGCACTCGCTGGAGCCCTGGGTGATGAGGATGACCGAGATGTTCGCCGCGGCGATGGCCTGGAAGACCCGCGCCGCAATGCCAGGCACGCCGCTCATGCCGGGCCCGCTGACGTCGATGAGCCAGACGCCGTCCAGGAAGGTGAGGCCCCGGGCGCCATGCTCCGAGGGCCGCGCGGCGCCATGCACCAGGGTGCCGGCCCGGTCCGGCGCGAAGGTGTTGCGGACCCGCACCGGGATGCCCTTTTCGCGGGCGGGCTGGATGGTCTTGGGGTGCAGCACCTTGGCGCCGAAGTAGGAGAGTTCCATGGCCTCTTCGTAGCTTACTTCCGCCAGCGCGAAGGCCTCGGGCACCAGGCGCGGATCCGCGCTGTAGATGCCGTCCACGTCGGTCCAGATCTCCAGGGCCTCCGCATCCACGGCCCAGGCCGCGATGGCCGCGCTGTAGTCCGAGCCGCCCCGCCCCAGCACCGTGGTCTTCCCCGCCGCATCGGAACCGAAGAAGCCGGGGAGCACCGTCACCGGCGGCGGATTCTGGCGCACCACCTGGAAGGCCACTGCCGTCGCCTGCCAGTCCGGGGTAGCGAAGAGGGCGTCACCCACCGTGCGGATTCGGTCCCGGGCATCCAGCAGCCGCGCGCCGAGGAGCCGCGCGAGCAGCAGGCTCGAGGCGCGTTCGCCCAGGGAATACAGATGGGCCATGACGCCCGCCGGGCACTCCCGCAGCAGCTTCACGCCCTGGAGAAAATGGTCCAATTCAGCTTCCAGCCCCTCCAGTTCCGCCAGGGGCGCTTCTGCCGCGTCGGGGAACAGTTCCGCGGCCGCGGCGTGATGCAGGCTGGAGAATCGTTCCAGGGCCTGCCTCGGGTCGTCCCCCCGGATGGCCGCCTGCACGCCATCCCGAAGCAGGTTGGTGACGCCGCTGAGGGCTGAGACCACCACCAGGATCGGGGCCTCGGCCGAGGCCTTCCGTACGAGGTCCCCCACGGCCCGGATCCGCGCCGCCGTGGCCACGGAGGTGCCGCCGAATTTCATCACGCGCATGGCCATCGGAAATCCTAAAACAAAAAACCCCGCGATCTGCGGGGCCGGGTCAGGGGAATCGAGAAGCTAGACCGGCCTCGCCATGTGGGCAGTAGTCGTGGTGGTCGTAGTCGCAATCGCCGGGGCTGCCAAGGAGGTGCCCCGGGCCGCGATGGCATCACCGCAGGCAGGCAGGGGTTGGCAGGACGCGGCGCGCATAGCCAAACTTTTTCCGAAAGTACCGTCGCGGTCAACGGAAATTCGCACCCGGTTCCGCCACAATGGGGCTCCGGGAGCCCCCATGTCCTCTGCCCAACCTCTGCTGCTCGGCCACCGCGGCTTTTCCTCCAAGCACTTGGAGAATTCCATGGAGGCCTTCCGCGCCGCCCTATCGGAGGGCTTCGACGGCTTCGAGTTGGATGTGCAGCCTACGCGCGATGGCGTCTGCTGCGTGTTGCACGACGAGGATCTGGCCCGTACCGCCCAAGGCGGCGGGATCCTCCGGCAGCTCAATGCGAGCGAGCTCCCCAAGCTCCGGAACGGCGAGGACGTGCCGCGCCTGAGCCAAGTGCTGGAGCTCAAGGCCCGCCTCATCAACGTGGAACTGAAGGGAGAGCCGGGCTGGAAGCAGGCCCTGGCGGCGGTGGAGGCGGCCGATGCCCTGGACCGGGTGCTCTTCAGCAGCTTCGAACCCAGCGAAGTGCTGCAGCTGTGGGC
>JANXPB010000180.1 GCA_025357545.1 Holophagaceae bacterium | reverse complement strand
CGAGGTCGTCCGCGGCCATGTCGTGGAGATCCGCGGCAAGGACGTGATCATCGACATCGGCTACAAGGGGTCCGGAACCGTCAACATCGACGAGTTCAACAACCCTGACGGCACCGTGGGCGTCGCCGTGGGCGACGTGGTGGAGGTGCTGCTCGAGTACCTGGAGGACGCCAACGGCAACGTGCGCCTGTCCCGCGAGCGCGCCGAGAAGATGAAGATCTGGGACGAGGTCGAGAAGGCCTTCCGCTCCAACATGACCGTGCACGGCGTCGTGCTCGAGAAGGTCAAGGGCGGCTTGGCGGTCGATATCGGCATCCGCGCCTTCCTGCCTGGTTCGCAGGTGGACACCAAGCCCGTGCGCAACCTGGATCCGTTCCTCGGCAAGTCCTTCGACATGAAGGTCATCAAGGTCAACCGCCGCCGCGGCAACATCGTGCTGTCCCGCAAGCTCTTCCTGGAGACCATCAACGCCTCCATGAAGGAAGAGACGCTGGCCGGCCTCGAAGAAGGCAAGCTGGTGGAAGGCACCATCAAGAACATCACCGAATACGGCGCCTTCGTGGACCTGGGCGGCGTGGACGGCCTGCTGCACATCACCGACATGTCCTGGGGCCGGCTCAACCACCCCAGCGAGATGTTTCAGGTGGGCGACAAGGTCGAAGTCGCGATCCTCAAGTACGACAAGGACACCGAGCGCGTGTCCCTGGGCTACAAGCAGAAGTTCCCGGATCCCTGGCTCACGGTGGAAGAGCGCTTCCCCGTCCAGGCCAACGTCAAGGGCAAGGTGGTCTCCATCACGGACTACGGCGCGTTTGTCGAACTGGAGCCCGGCGTTGAAGGCCTGGTCCACGTCTCCGAGATGAGCTGGACCAAGAAGGTCAAATCCGCCAAGGGCATGGTCAACCTGGGCGACCAGGTGGAAGCCATCATCCTGCAGGTGGATCCCGAAAACCGCCGCATCTCCCTGGGCATGAAGCAGATCACCCCGAATCCCTGGATGGCCATCGCCGAGAAGTACCAGCCCGGCATGATTGTCACGGGCATCGTGCGAAACATCACGGAATTCGGTGCCTTCATCGAGCTGGAAGACGGCATCGACGGCCTCATCCATGTGTCCGACTTCAGCTGGACCAAGAAGATCAAGCACCCGAACGAGCTCGTGAAGAAGGGCGACGAGATCACCGCCAAGGTGCTGAGCCTAGACCCGCTGGCCCAACGCATGAGCCTCGGCGTCAAGCACATGGAGCCCAACGTCTGGGAGATCTTCTTCGAAGGCCACCACGTGGGCGACACCATCGAGGGCAAGATCGCCCGCCTGACGGACTTCGGCGCTTTCGTCGACCTGGGCGAAGGCATCGAGGGCCTGGTGCACGTCTCCGAGCTCTCCCGCAAGCGCGTGGAGGACATCCAGAAGGAGTACCACTCCGGCCAGGACCTCACCATGAAGATCGTGAAGCTGGATCCCACCGAGCGCCGCATCGGCCTTTCGGTGAAGCAGCTGGAAGTGGACGCCGAACGCGGCGACCTGGATGCCGCCAAGGCCAATGCCCCGTCGTTCAAAAAGGCCACCCTGGCCGATGCCTTCAACAAGGCCGAACGCGAAGACTAAGCCAGTAACAACCCCAGGAAGGGCGCCCGCGAGGGCGCCCTTTCACTTTTCCGTTCAGCCTTTCCTCCATGGACCCGGCCCGGCCCCTGCCATCCTGGGAGGAACCCTGGAGCCGCCGTGGATGAAGCCCTGGAGACCCCGCCCCGCCGAGGCTTGAGCGAGCTGACGAAATTGGAGCTGGCTAACAGCATCACGCATGGAGTGGGCGCCGCCCTCTCGGTGGCCGCCCTGGCGCTACTCATCGTCTTCGCCAGTCTGCGGGGCAGCGCCCGCCACATCGTGGGCGGCAGCCTCTTCGGCGCTACGCTGGTGCTGCTCTACACCATGTCCACGCTCTACCATTCCTTCCGCCGCCCGCGGGTCAAGGCCGTCTTCAAGGTGCTGGACCATAGCGCCATCTTCCTGCTCATCGCCGGGACCTACACCCCCTTCTGCCTGGGCACCCTCCATGGCGCCTGGGGCTGGACGCTGTTCGGACTGGTGTGGGGCCTCGCGGCCCTGGGCATCACGTTCAAAGCGATCTTCATCCACCGGATGGAATTCCTGAGCCTGGCCATCTACCTGCTCATGGGCTGGATCGTGGTCATCGCCATCGTGCCGCTGTGGCGCAGCCTGCCCATGAGCGGACTCGCCTGGCTCTTCGGCGGCGGCCTCTGCTACACCGCCGGCGCGGGCTTCTACGCCTGGCACCGGCTGCGCTTCCACCACGCCATCTGGCACTTCTGCGTGGTAGCCGGCAGCGCCTGCCACTTTTTCGCGGTGCTCTGGTACGTGATCCCGCCGCCGCGCTGAATCAGCGTTTCCGCCCGATGACCAAGAATTCCCGTCCCGCCCGTCGTGGGTGGCTTTGCATGGCGGGTTCGAGATGGAGGACCTCAATACTCGGCGCGGCGAGGTCCCGGATTGCCTTGGCGGAAACCTGAAAGGGCGGACCCGGGCGTCCATGGGTGTCGTGGAAGAGGACTGCCAGCCAGAATCCGGAGGGCTTCAAGTGGCGCGCGCAGGAGTCGAGATATTCGACGCGACGCGCCGGGTCCATGGCCACGAAACAGGTGTGGTCGAAGATCGCATCGAAGGGCCCCACGGTGGTGGTGAACCAGTCCTCCTCCCGCCAATCCACCTCAGTGCCATATCGGGTGCGGGCGCCCTCGATGGCGGGGTGTGCGAAATCAAAGGCTGTGACCGTGAAGCCCCGCCGCGCCAGCTCCGCCGCATCATGCCCGAACCCACAACCGGGCACCGCGATCTCCTTCCCCAAGGCAAGCCCCGCGGCCGCGACGGCCTCCAGAATTTCCGCCAGCACCGGCGAGGGGCCGTCCAGGTCCCAGCCGGGCCGGGGCTCATCGGCATAGACTTGCTGCCAGTACTCGGGCGTGGAGGGATCCATCCCACTAGAATGAGGGCTGGGAGCCGGGAGCCATCTATGAAACTGCTGCGCATCAACCATCTGGGCATTGCCACTTCCGGGCTTCCGGAAGCCATGGCCCGCATGGAAAAGCTATTCGGCCTGGAAGCGGACCACCTGGAGGAGGTGGCGGACCAAAACGTGAAGACCGCCTTATACCACGTGGGTGAATCCAGCCTGGAATTCCTGGAAAGCACCGAAGCCGAGGGCCCCATTGGCAAGTTCATCGCGAAGCGAGGTCCGGGCATCCACCATGTCTGCTTTGAAGTGGATGACATCGAAGGCGCCGTGAAGATGCTCGTTGCCAAGGGCGTCCGCATGATCGATGCGGCACCGAAGCTGGGCGCCCACGGCTGCCGCGTGGCCTTCATCCACCCATCCGAGACCGGCGGAGTGTTGATGGAGCTGAGCCAGTCCTGAATATGTTTGGTAGCAAGTTGAATTCAATAAAATAGCACCACCAAGACACCAAGGGCTCCAAGTTTCATGTTGCCTCGTGTATCTGCCTAGCCGAGGCCGAGAAGAGTCACATCATGTGCCACCCTCGCTGACCAATTCAGGCGATCCGGCGTGGACTCACGCTCTGTGCGATCCACACCGGACCGACTGGATTTTCGGGCCTCCAACCCGCAGGCGCGTCCCTCAAAGCATGTTCCAGCACGGCTTATGGGTGGTGGAGTCTGGTGCTTTTCTTGGTGTCTTCGCGTCTTGGTGGTGAATCTTTATTTATCGCCTGCAAATTAGTCTGACGGGCGTCGCTGGCTCAAGGCGGCTACCGCCTCCACTCGCAGGCCAGTTGATAACGCCTCGCAGGTCTGGGTTCAAGGCCGACCCCTCACTTCACCATGGTTCCCAAATACCACGCCCAGATCGCCGGACCGTAGAACACGATGGGAAAAGTGGCCAGCGCCAGGAAGCAGCCGAAGGGCAGCATGCTCTGGCCGTGGAGCTTGCGCGTGAGGATGAGCGGCAATGAAAAGACTGTCAGCAGCAGCGCGCCCCCGAAAAAGATGCCGAGCATCGGCCCCCAACCCCAGAAGGCGCCGAGCCAGGCGAGCATTTTGAAATCCCCCATGCCCAGGCCATCGGCCTTGCGGATGAGCTTGTAGACCGCATTGATCAGGGCGGGGCCGCCATAGCCCGCCACCAGCCCGATCAGGCTGGATTGCCAGGATACGGCCCCGCCGAGCAGGGGCCAGAGCGGCGACAGCTGCAAGCCATTGTGGAAGAAGTCCGCCCGCAAAAAATGGAAGTCCCCCACCAGCACCGTAATCGTCACCTCGGGCCAAAACAATTGGGGCAGCGTGAAGAGCAGGCCCAGGGCCATGAGCGGAAACTGGATCACGTCGGGCAGGAAGAATTCTGTATAGTCCGTGAAGAAGAGCACCAGCAACGCGAAGGCGCAGAGCAATCCCTTGAACCAGATGAGGGTCCCCACGGGGAACAGGTACACCGAAGCCGCGAAGATCAGGCCGCCCAATAACTCCACCAATGGATAGCGGCCAGGGATTTTCCAGTCGCAGGCGGCACACTTGCCTTGCAACCAGAGCCAGCCGAAGAGCGGGATGTTGTGCCAGGGCTTGATGGGGGCTTGGCAGTTGGGACAATGGCTGCCCTTGGTGATGACATTGCGGTCCGCGGGCTCCTCCAGGGGCAGCCGGTGGATCAGCACGTTGGCGAAGGAGCCCGCCGCCAGGCCGAAGGGCGTGATCATCAGCGCCAAGAACCACGCAGGGTAATCAAGAGCCAGCATGTATGGAAGTTTAGCGACCGTTGCGGATTAATCAGCGCTTTTCTGATCAATCAGCTACGGTCGCTTATGCCGGCCAAAGGCCGGCGCGATGGGTGCTGCTACTGGAAAGTAGAAGGCGCTACGGTCACTTTCAGTCTAGGCCATGCATTACTACCTCTAATCGAGGCGCCGGAATTGCGCTGGTGCTTCACCAGGGATTCTTCATATCGGCCAGAGGCCGGTGTGATGGGTGGTGCGCTTCGGAACTTGAAGGCGTCAGGGCCGCCTCTGCAGCTCTTTTGATTAGGGCGAAGGGTTGTCTCCCGTGCAAGCGCTTAAGCGAGTTGAGTTTCGCGGGCCCCAAAATGGCAAACTGGAAGGAACCCGGAGTGCCGATGATCGCCCTGCTACGTTGCTTCGCCCTGTGCGTCCTCGCTTCATCGCTGTTCGCTCAAGCCCCCGCGTCGACCGCCGCCGCCAAGCCTCGGGTCCGATTGTCCACCAGCTATGGGGTAGTGGTCCTGGAGCTGGAGCCCAGCGCCGCGCCGCGCACCGTGGAAAACTTCCTCGCCTATGTCCGGAAAGGCCACTACTCCGGCACCATCTTCCACCGCGTGATCCCAGGATTCATGATCCAGGGCGGTGGCCTCAATGAAGACATGAGCGAGAAGGCCGCCGCCGCGCATGTCAAGAACGAGGCGCCCAAGAGTTTCAAAGCAGGCCTCAATAACGCCAAGGGCACCGTGGCCATGGCCCGCACCGCCGACCCCGACAGCGCTTCGGCGCAGTTCTTCATCAACACCGCGGACAATGTTTCGCTGGATTTCAAGGATGAGAGCGCCGAGGGCATCGGCTACTGCGCCTTCGGCCGGGTGGTGGAGGGCATGGAGGTTGCCCTCAAGATCGAGCAGGTAAAGACCGGCTGGAAGAAGGGCCAGGCCAATGTCCCGGACTATCCCGTGAAGATCAAAACCGCGGAGGTCTTGGACGCGCCATGACGTCCGACCGTCCTTTCCTGCGACCTCTGCTGGTCTGGGCCTTTGGCGCGCCAGCCTTGGCCGTGGCCGTGGCGCTGGCCTTCCTCTCAGCGCTGCTGCGCAGGAACGGGGCCAAGGGCTTCTGGACCATCGCGCCGGGCTACATCCGTCTGATGGCCTGGCTCTTCGGCATCCGCCGCAGCCTGGAGGGCTGGGAGGAGCTCCCCCTCGACATCCGGGAAGGGCGCCAACCCGCGATCTTTGTGGGTAACCACACTTCCCTGCTGGACCCGCCCCTGCTCATCGCGACGCTGCCCTCGCACCCGGTCTTCCTGGCCAAACGCGAACTGGCCTTCGTCCCTTTTCTGGGCTGGGTCATTTGGCTGGCGGATTTCATCTTCATCAGCCGGGGCCATCGAGCCAAAGCCCTGCAGTCTTTGCATCGCGCGGCGCGGCGCATCCACGACGGCCAGAGCATCGCGGCCTTTCCCGAAGGCACCCGCAGCCGCAGCGGCAGACTCTTGCCCTTCAAAAAGGGCGTCTTCAATCTGGCCTGGGAAGCCGAGGTGCCCGTCATCCCATTGGGCATCCTGGGCGGCCGCCATATCCTGCCGGCCGATGGTTGGCGCGTGGCGCCAGGGCCCTACCACCTGCGGGTGGGCTACCCGGTGGACCCCAAGGACTTCAGTGACGCCGAAGCCCTGCGGATGGACCTGCAAAGCCGGGTGCGGGACCTGCTGGAAGGCGCAAAGCCCTGACCGCGACGGTCCTTCCCCCCGGGCCGTGGAATGGCTGATCATCGCTAAGCCCTTGCCTCCAACCGCCGTAACCGCCCCATACCGCGCTTCCCAGGAGTTCCCTTGATTTCATTCGAGAACCTAGAGGTCCGCTATGGCCCCACGGTGGCCCTGAAGAACCTCAGCCTGACCCTGGAAGACGGCATCGTGGGTCTGCTGGGGCCCAATGGCGCGGGCAAGTCGACGTTGCTGAAAACCCTGCTGGGCCTGCTGAGGCCCACCACCGGCGGCGGCCATGTGCTGGGCATCCCACTGGGCACCAGCGAAGCCGCGAAGTTGCGCGGGCGCATCGGCTACATGCCCGAATACGACGCGCTCATCGAGGATTCCTCCGCCTACGAGCAGGTCGCCTTCTGGGGGGAGCTCTCGGGGCTCACCCGCGAACAGGCCCGCGACCGCGCCCACGAAGTGCTGTACTTCGTGGCCCTTGACGAGGCCCGCTACCGCCCCGTCAGCGGCTATTCCACGGGCATGCGCCAGCGGGTGAAGTTGGCCCAGGCGCTGGTCCACAGCCCCGAGCTGGTCTTCCTGGACGAGCCCACCAACGGCCTGGATCCCGACGGCCGCAAGCGCATGCTGGACCTGGTGCTCAAAGTGCGGGCCGAGCTGGGCACTTCCGTCATCATGGCCTCCCATCTGCTCGAGGACGTGGAGCGCGTGTCGGACCAGCTGGTCATTCTGGACAAAGGCGAAGTGAAGGCGGCGGGCTCCATGGCGGGGCTGCGCAAGATGCTCGCCAAGCGCTTCGAGCTGCGTTTCCTCGACCCATTGAATCCGGCGCAGGAAGGCCAGCTCACGGAGCTGGGCCAGGTGCTGGAGCACCGGAACGGCATCTACGACGTGGAATTGGCCGAAGCCGATCCCGTGTTGCCCTTCCGGTTCGCTGAGGAGATCGGAGCAGTGCTGGTGCAACTCACGCCGCGCCACGACCGCCTTGATGAAGTGTTGATCCGCGCCCTCCGGGGCAATCTCAGTGCCACGCAGGAGAGCCGCTGATGCCGATCTACGCCCCTTCCCTGCCCCCCCGCCCCGAGCTGACGGACGGCAGCCACCCCATCACCGTGCTCACGCGCTTCGACCTCATGCGCGTCATCAAGCGCAAGGTGGGCTTCTTCATCTTCGGGTTCATCTTCCTCACGATCCTGCTCATCGAGCTCATCGTCCTGTGGGGCAAATACCTCATCAACACCTCCGCGGGCTTCAAAGGGTTCAAGGACATGGCCAACACCATCCTGACCCAGGGCGCCGACTACCAGGCGGGCCTCATCGACTGGTGGCTGCTGGTGCCCCTCTGGTTCATGATGGCCTTCATGGTGGGCGGCCTTATTTCACGGGATTCGCTCTACCGCATCCGTCCCCTCATCTACGCCCATCCGGTGCGCCCCCAGGACTACATCAGTTCCAAGGGGCTCACGGCCTTCCTCATCCCCATGGTGGTGATGCTGCCCTTCGCCCTGGTGCCCTGGGGCCTGTCCGTGGCCATGGCCGGCGCCTCCGGCCCCATCTGGGCCACAGCGCCGCTCTACCTGCTGCCCGCCGCCATGGTCATCGCGCTGCTGATGGCGGCGGTGACCTTGGGCGCCTCGGCCATGGCCAGCTCGCCCAGGGCCAGCTTCGGCTGGGTGCTCGGCATCGTGCTGGGCACCTCGGCCCTCGGCGGCGTGTTCACCGCGACCCTCAGTAATAAACAATGGATGGCCATGAGCCCCTATTTCCTGGTGCAAGCTTGGCCCCAGCTCATCTGCCGGGTGAGCGACCCCCTGCTGAAATGGCTCCCGACTCTGGCCGGGACCTTGGGCCACATCGCGCTCTGGACCTGGATCGCCGTGGTGCGGACCAAGCCAAGCGAGGCGGTTCTGTGATCCGGCTGGAACGCGCGTCGCTGCGCTACGGCGACATCCTGGGCCTTTCCCCCACCAGCTTCGAGTTGCCCGATGGCGGCGGCATCACGGGCCTGCTGGGACCCAACGGCGCGGGAAAATCCTCCCTCATCCAATTGCTCTCGGGCCTGCTGCCACCTTCGGGGGGCGAGGTCGGCATCTTTGGCGAATCACCCTTCCGCAATCCCGCGGTACTCACGCGCATTGGCCTGGTGCCAGAGGGCGACCGCTTCCCGGTGGGCCTGAACGGCACCCGCTGGCTGCGGATGATGGGCGAGCTATCGGGGCTCACGGGCTCCGCACTGGATGAATCCATCCAGCGCGCGCTGGTCGCGGTGGGCATGGAAACCCGCGCCCAGCTTGGCTTCTCTAGCATGTCCAAGGGCATGCGCCAGCGCATCCGCATGGCCCAGGCCCTGCTGCATGATCCCGACCTGCTGATCCTGGACGAACCCTTCAACGGCCTGGACCCCGAAGCCCGCCTCAACCTCATGGAGTTGATGCGGAACCTTGCTTTGGGCGGCAAGCGCATCATCGTGAGCAGCCACATCCTGGGCGAGGTGGCGCAACTCACGGACCGGATCCTGCTGCTGTTCCGCGGGCGCCTGCTGGCGGAGGGCTCCGTGGCGGAGATCCGCGAGCTGCTGGACCGCCACCCGGTGGAGCTGCGCATCGCCTCCGAAGCGGCCCGCCAGGTGGCCCGCTGGGCGGTGGAACAGGACGAACTGGTGGCCCTGCGCATGGAAGACGGCGCCGCGGTGCTGGCGGTGCGCAACCCGCGCGACTTCCTGCCCCGCCTGCAGGACGCGGTAGTGACGGGCCAGTTGCCCTTGAGGGCCCTCGACCCCCTGGACCTCAATCTGGACGCGGTGTTCCAGTACCTCACCAAGGACCACGCCTGATGTCCACCCACGCGATCCCCACTCCTTTCCAGACCCTGTCGGCGGTGGCGCGGGGCTACCTGCCCCGGGTGATGCAGGCGCGCGGCTGGGTCCTGGCGGCCCTGCCGGTCCTGCCCATCGGCCTCTTCTTGGCGCTGACCACGATCCTGAAAGTCCAGGGGGAACGCATCCCCCCGGCGCTGTACCTGTCGGCCTTCCACGTGGTGCTCGCCAAGTTCATGCTGCCCATCATGGCGCTGGTGGCGGCCCCCGCGGGCATCCGCGAAGACATCGAACAGCGCACGATTCCACTCATGCTGGCCCGGCCTTCCACCATCTGGATGCTGCCTTTCGGCAAGGGCGTCCTCTGGTTCGGCTGGGGCGCCCTCTGGCTGGTGGTGGCCTGCGCGGGCTTGCTGGCTTTGGGTTCCAGCCCCGAAGCCTTCTTCTACCAGGCTGCCGCCCTGGTGCTCACCTATTGGGCCGTGTTGGCCTTCATGAGCCTGCTGGGCCTGGTCTTCAAGCGCGGCACGCTGTGGGGCGCGCTCTACCTGTTCATCTGGGATCCGCTGGTGCGGATTTTCCCGGGCAACCTCCAGCGCATCACCTTCGTCCACTATCTCGAAAGCATCGCTGGCACGCGCTCCACCGAAGTCGCCGCCAGCCAGCTGCTGGCCCAGGAGCAGATCAGCACTCCCGTGGGCCTGGCCATCCTGGTCCTCATCGTCTTCGGCCTTGGTTGCTGGGCCCTCTGCGGCTGGAAACTGCAGGCCACGCCCCTGGGTCTGGCGGGCAGCGAATCCGAAGGCTGAGGTCGAGGCACGGTAGAATGGACCGATGCCTGTTGCCGCGCCCGACTCCTACATCCGCCATGTCTCCCCTCAGGGCACCGAAATCCTGGTGGAACCCTTGCCCCATGTCCGCAGCTGCGCCGTGGGCTTCTGGGTGCGGCGGGGCAGCTGCCACGAAGCCGCCCACGAGGAGGGCCTAGCCCACTTCATCGAGCACACGGTGTTCAAGGGCACCGAACTGTTCCCCGATCCCGAAGCCATGTCCGCAGCCACGGATTGCCTGGGCGGGAGCGTGGATGCCTTCACCGGGAAAGAGGTCGCCTGTTTTTACGGCAAGGTGCTCGCCGAGCAATTGCCGGACCTGGTGAAGCTGCTGGGGGACCTGGTCACCACGCCGATCTTCGATGGCGAGGAACTGGCCCGGGAGCGGGGTGTGATTCTGGAGGAGATCGCCCAAAGCGAGGACCAGCCTGACGATTGGGTCAGCGAACTGTTCTACAGCCGCTACTGGGAGGGCGGTCCGTTGGCCCACCCCATCCTGGGCAACCGTGACCAAGTGGCCTCCTATGGCGCCGCGGAATCCCGGGCCTTCTTCTCGAATACCTACACCGCTCCCAACGTGCTGATCACCGCCGCGGGCGCCATCGATCCCGAGGCTTTCCTGGAACTGCTCCAGCCCATCTTGGAGAAACTCCCCAAAGGTGGGGGCGAGCCGGCGCCCAGGTTCCCACCCCAGCAGGTGTCCCCCTTCCTATTGAACCAGCGCCGGAAGGAACTGCAACAGACCAGCCTCATCCTGGGTTTCCCCGCCCCCCCCCATCGCCACCCGGACCGTATGGCCACGGGCCTGCTGGGCCATGTGCTGGGCGGTGGCATGTCCTCGCGCCTGTTCATGGAACTCCGCGAGCGCCGTGGGCTCTGCTATTCCGTGGGCTCCTACCTGACCCACTACGCCGACACCGGTGCCCTGCAGATCTCCGCGGGCTGCGCACCCAACCATGCGCGGGACCTGGTGCAGCGCACCCTGGCGGAGTGCGCCAAGATCATGGACAAGGGCGTGAGCGAGGACGAACTGGACCGCGCGAAGTTGCAATCCGCCACCAGCCTGGTGTTCAGCCTCGAAAGCAGCAACAGCCGCATGTTCAACCTGGCCAACCAGTCCTTGCAGCAAGGTCAGGTGCGTTCCACCGACCAGCTGCTGGCGGAGCTCCAGGCTGTCACCTGCGAGCAGGTCCAGGCCGCGGCCAAGCGCTGGATGGACCCCGCGAAGCTTGGCGTGGCGATGCTCGGTGCCCGCCGCGGCAGCGAACTTCGCCCCAGCGACCTGGTGGCCTGAATCGGTCAGCGGTCCTATCGGGATTTTCGGAAACCCTGGGTCTCCTGGCGGCACCTTCCACGGGGAGGGACAGATGGAAGCTCTGGAGCAACGCTCCGACTACGCGAAGGTATCGCCTGGGGCCTACCGGGCCCTGGTGGGCCTGCACAGCTACCTGAAGGAGTGCGGCCTGGATCCGGCCTTTCTGGAACTGGTGTATTTGCGCGCGTCCCAGCTGAATGCCTGCGCCTTCTGCATGGATATGCACCATCGCGAGGCCAGGGAACTCGGCGTCTCCGCAGCGAAGCTGGCCGGGGTTCAGCAGTGGCGGGCCAGTCCGGCCTTTGCCGAGGCAGAGCGCGCCGCCCTGGCCTGGTGCGAGGCCCTGACCGAGGTGGCCGCGACTCATGCCCCAGAGGATATCTATGCCGCCACCCTCGCCCACTTTGGCGAGAATGGCACCGTCGACCTGACCTTCGCCACCGCCGCCATCAACGCCTGGAACCGCGTCGCCATCGGCCTGCGAACGGCCATTCCGGCTCGCTGAGCAGGGCTGCTGGCGGTATACTGAACCCTTGTTTTTAAGGAGATCCCATGCCTTTCAATGCTCTTTCCAGGACCGCCCTTGCCGTCGGGCTATGCGCCTTCCAGGCTTCGGCCGGGCCCCAAGCTGTGTCCACGGGCCCAGGCCCCATCCAGGGGGGCGCCCCCATTGCCCAGCCCATTCATAACTATCCCAAGGAGAAGTCCATGATCACCACCGGTTCCGGCCTGCAGTACCTCGATACGGTGGATGGCTCGGGCATCGCGCCCCTCAAGGGCCAGACCTGCATCATGCACTACACAGGCTGGCTCTGGGACGGCCACACCAAGGGTAAGAAGTTCGATTCCTCCGTGGACCGCGGCCAGCCCTTCGAATTCAGCATCGGCACCGGCCAGGTCATCAAGGGCTGGGACGAGGGCGTGTTGTCCATGCACGTGGGCGGCAAGCGCACCCTCATCATCCCGGCTGCTATGGGCTACGGCAGCCAAGGCGCGGGTGGCGTGATCCCCCCCAATGCCACCCTCTGCTTCGAGGTGGAGCTGCTGGGCGTCAAGTAGCCATGGGCGAAAGGGCGCCTTTGCCCCAGACGCCCACGATACCCATGATGCCGATGCCCTGGGATCGCCCGGCCCCTGAAAAGGCCGGGCTTCCTTCTGCCTACGGCCTGCTGCCGGAGGACCTGGAAGCCCTGGGTTGCCCGAACGATCCGGCCCATCTTTTCTCCCTGCTGCAGCGCCCGTGGGCCTGGGTCGAGGGCCGGCCCAAGCTCGGCAAGGCCAACCTCGCGTTCCTGGAAGCCATCGCTGACCTGCGCCTTCCCGCCATCGATGAAGCCATCGGGTCCGGTGATGGCTCCACCAAGCTCGCGCTGAAGCTTGGGGATGGCCGCCGCATCGAAGCCGTCCACATGCCCCGCCGAGTGAAAAACGCGCGCGTCACGATGTGCATCAGCAGCCAGGTGGGCTGCGCCATGGGGTGCACTTTCTGCGCCACGGGGGCCATGGGCATCCAGCGGAACCTGAGCGCCGGGGAAATCGTTGGCCAGGTGCTGTCGGTGATGGCGATGCTGGGGCCGGCGGCGCCCTCCCTGCTGACCCTGGTGTTCATGGGCATGGGAGAGCCCCTGCACAACCTCGACCACCTGCACCGCGCCATCCGGGTGCTCTCCCATCCGGCCGGTCTGGGCATTCCCGCCCGGCGCATCACCGTCAGCACCTCGGGCCTTGTGAGCGGCATCGAGAAGCTCGCCCTGTTGCGCCCCCGGCCATTGCTGGCCCTCAGTCTCAACGCCACCACCGACGAGGCCCGGAGCCGCACCATGCCCGTGAACCGGGTCTGGAACCTGGCCCGGCTCCGGGAGGCGCTCGATGCGTGGGGGCCCCGGCCCAACGAAAAATTCACCTTCGAGTACGTGCTGCTGGCGGGCGAGAACGACACGGAGGCGGACGCGGACCGCCTGGCGGACTGGCTCGGCGACCTGCGTTCCAAGCACAATCTCAACCTGATCCCCATGAACGAACACAGCGCCAGCGATTTTCACGAACCCGCCGAGGCCCGCATCCAGGCCTTCTCGGACCGGCTGAAGACAAGGGGCTGCTTCGTGACCGTGCGCCGCTCCCGGGGGCGCGATGTTAACGGCGCCTGCGGCCAGCTGGTGAAATGATGAAGCCCATGAAGCCGACGGCCACGCTGCTCATCTCCTGCCCCGACCAGAAGGGCATCATCGCGCGCCTTTCCAACTTCGTGTTCCAGCACGGCGGAAACATCGTGGATTCTGACCACCACACGGATTTTTCGGTGGACCGCTTTCTTGGGCGCATCGAGTGGGAAATGGATGGATTCGCCCTTTCCAAGGCTGAACTCCCCGCTGCCCTCGCCGAGGTGGCGGACCCCATGGGACTCACCGAAGCCAGGCCCTGGCAGCTGCATTTCAGCGATGAGCTGCCCCGGGTGTCCATCTGGTGCAGCCGCCAGGACCACTGCCTGCTGGACTTGCTCTGGCGCCACCGGGCCGGCGAATTGCGCGCCGAGATTCCCCTGATCCTCAGCAACCATAAGGACCTGGAGCCCATCGCGGTACACTTCGGCATTCCCTTCCAGCACATCCCCCTCGCTGCGGGAACCAAAGCCGCAGGCGAAGCGCGTTCCCTGGCGCTGCTGGCAGAGCATCGCGTGGAGCTGGTCGTGCTTGCGAAGTACATGCAGGTGCTGAGCGACGATTTCCTGCGGGTCTTCCCCCGCGTGATGAACATCCACCACAGCTTTCTGCCGGCCTTCGCCGGGGCCCAGCCCTACCACCAGGCCCACGCCCGGGGCGTGAAGGTCATCGGCGCCATGGCCCACTACGTGACGCCGGAGCTGGACGCGGGGCCCATCATCGAGCAGGAGATCACCCGCGTGAGCCACCGGGACACCGTGGATGACCTCATCCGCAAGGGCAAGGATCTGGAGCGCATGGTGCTGGCCCGGGCCGTGCGGCTGCATCTGCAGCACCGCGTCCTGACTTACGGCAACCGAACTGTCGTCTTCGAGTGAGCCCATGCAGATCCCAGTCCACCAACTCCCCCATGCCGCCGGCCTGGACCTGCCAGCCTTCGCGACTCCCCACGCGGCGGGCATGGACCTGCGCGCGGCCATTCCGGAACTGGAAACCTGGAGCTTGGAGCCGGGACAGCGTCGGCTCGTGCCCACGGGCCTGGTCATGGCGATACCCGCAGGTTTCGAGGGCCAAGTTCGACCCCGCTCGGGCCTGGCGCTGCGGTACGGGGTCACAGTGCTGAACGCGCCGGGCACCATCGACGCGGACTACCGCGGCGAAGTGGCCGTGGTGCTGGTGAATCTCGGCGAGGCGCCCTTTGAGCTGCGGCGGGGCGAGCGCATCGCCCAACTGCTCATCACGCCGGTGGCCCGGTGGACCTGGAGCCCCGAAACCACAAGCGCCGCGCTGGGGGATACCCATCGCGGCGCGGGTGGTTATGGTTCGACCGGAATCTAGCGGCTGGGGTCTAGCGGATGGCCATCAGCCGTTCTTCTTGGGGCCCGCGGGCTTGGGGGCGGGCGCGGCGGGGCGGGGCGCAGCCTTGGGAGCCGCGGACTGGCCTTCGAACTTCGCATCATAGCGCTTGGCCACTTCGTCGGTGAATTCCACGGCCCACTTCTCATCGGTGTAGGCGAACATCCCGGCGTTCTGGCGGGTGTACTGGAAGACCACCTGCAGCTTCCGCTCCCGGGCCACGTCCTCGACGATGGGGCCCACTTCGGTCTGGAACTGGCCGTAGATTTTTTCGCTCTCCTTGTTGAATTCCTTCTGGCTGTCCTCCTGCATGCGCTTGAAGGCCAGATCGCCGTCCTGCAATTCCCGCTGGAGCTTGGCGCGGCCTTCCTCGGAAAGGCCAGGGGATTTCACCTGCTCGGCCATCTTCTCGAGATCCTTCTGCTTCGCTTCGATCTTGGACTGCAGGTTCTTGCCGATGCCATCCAGCTGCTCGATGACCTTCTTGGCCCGAGCGCTGTTCTTGAATAGCTGGTCCGGGGCGAAGATGGCGAAGCGGGGGGCCGCGTCCTGGGCCGCCAGGGGGGCGGCGACGACGATGGCCAGAGTTGCGAGGGCGGAAATGTGGCGCATGGGGGCTCCAATCACAAAGGATTCAGTTTATCGCGAAAGACAAGGAAGGTCCCGCGGGAAGGCCGGTCTGGTTAGAAGGTCGTGCCGATGCTGAACTGGAAATCGGTCCTGCCTTCGCTGTCAAAGGGATAGGGGTTCGCCTTGCGGGACCAGATCAGACGCAGCGGGGCCGGGCTGATGGGTAGGAAAAAGCGGAGCTCGACACCGTAGCTGCGCAGCAAGGTGGGATTGCGGTAATTGATGGTCTGGCCGAACTGGTCTCGGTAGCTCGTGTCGTCCCGGGAGAAGACCTTGGTGCCCGGGGCCCAGGCGTTGCCGGCGTCGTAGAACAGGACGAAGCGGAAGGGGTCCGCCACCTTGAACTGGTATTCCAGGTTGGCGATGAACTGCTTGTTGCCGCCCACCACCACCGCGTTGCCGACCTCGTTGGGAAGCACGGAACCGATCTGGCCGTACTTGTAACCTCGAATGGTGTTCTCGCCGCCGGGCCGGTAGTACTGGTACAGCGGCAGATCTTCCTTGCCGAGGTTGCGCAGGTAGCCATAGCTCAGATTCAACGCGAAGACATGGCGTTCGCCGGCGTTGGCGTACTTGGCGAAACTCCAATTGGCGCGCAGGGTGGGCCGGTCCCCGGCGAACTGCCAACCGCCGTATTCCAGGCTCATGCCCAGGCGGGTTCCATGGGTGGGCTTGTACGGATGGTTGACCGTGTTGAACTCGATGGTCTGGTTGAAGGTCGAGGTGAGCTGGCTGCTGGTGTCGCGGAAATAGAAATTCCGGCCGCCTTCAATGCGGATGATGCTGAAGGAGTAGCCCAGGGAGTAGGTGGTGAAGAAGGCCCAGCGGCTCTGGGGGAAGAAGGTCGACAGCCGCGTGCCGGTGTTGAGCCCCAGGGAGCGGGTGAACTGTTTGTAGGCATTGCTCGCGCCCACGCGGGAGGCATCGTAGTCCGTGGTGCCATTAGCGACGCTGGCCGAAAAGGAATAGGGCAGGTCCAGCACGTAGGGTTCGGTGTAGGCGATGGAGGCGTTCCGGGAGAAGCGGCCGCCGTTGTAGCTGACGGCCAGGCTTTCGCCGCCGCCGCCCAGGTTCTTGGTCGAGAAGCTGGCGCCAAGGGTGAACCCGAAGAGCTGCCCGTAGCCGCCCTGGAACAGCAGCTCGTTGACGCCGGACTCCTCGCCCTTGATGGTGATGTCCACCTGGGGCTTGTTGGGCACCAGATCCACCTTGGGCTCCTGGCCCTTCACATCGAAATAGCCCAGCTGGCCCAGTCCTGTGAAGGAATCCTTGAACTCCTCCGCGGAAAAGCCATCGCCTTCCCGGAGCCGCAGCGCACGGCGCAACACCTTGTCCTTGGTGATGGAGTTGCCCTCGAACTCGATGCGGCGGATGGTGAAGGGCTCGCCTTCCTCCACCTTCAGAGTGGTGTCCACGAGCTTGCGTCCGGCCTCCTCCCGCACCTCGAGTTTCTTCTCGGCGTGAAAGAGGATGTAGCTCGCGTTGCTGTAGCCTTCCCTGATCTTCTCCACCGCTTTGTTGAGCGCATCCAGGTCGAAGGGATGGGCCTTCTGGGCGGGCTGGTCGGCGGTGGAAGGCTTGATGTTCAGGAATTTCGCGATAACGGAGCGGTTGTCCCGCTTCATCTCCGCGTACTTCTCGCGGTAGTACTTGTCCTTGAAGACCTTGTCGTTGCCCTCGACCTTGAAGGCGCCCTCGAAGTACTGCTCGCCTTCCAGCACCGGCACCACCAGCGTGGCCCGCAGGTCATATTTCGGCGATTTGGCCTCCTTCGCCCGCTTCAGGTTTTTCTTCTTCTGCGAAGCGGTGGTGAAGTCCTGGACCTCGATGGTGGGCTGGCCCACGAAGACGTCCTTGTAGCCCTGGCGCCAATAGGCTTCCTTGATGTGCTTCAGGTCCTCATCCAGATTCTTGTCCACCAGCAGGTCGTGTGAGGTGAGCCAGCTGAAGGACCAGTGCCGCCGGGTCTTTTCCATGTAATGGGCCAACTGGCCGCTGGAGAAAACCTTGTTGCCGCGGAATTTGACGGAGTAGATGCGGGCCTTGCCGCCTTCCTTGATGTCGAAGACCAGCCGGGCGACACCGGGGCCCATCATTTCCAGGTTGATGTCCACCACGGGGGTCCGGAAGCCCTTCTCGGCGGCCTGGTCGACGATCAGATCCTTGATCTTGCGGGCGGCGTCGGGATCGTAGAGCGAGTCCGGCGAGATGGCGAGTTTCTTTTCTTTGACCTTGTCCTTGATATTGGAAAGGCCCAACTCCGTGCCGCCCCGGTAGTCCACTTCCTTGATGATGGGGCGCTCGCGGATGCGGATGATGAGCTTCTTGCCACCCTTGTCCTTGTCATCCTGGACCTCGAACTTGATGTCGTCGAAGGAGCCCGAGGCCCACATTTTTTCGGTGATCTTGGCGAAATCCAGGTTGCGCAGGTCCTCACCCAAACGGATGCCGGATTTGAAAATGACGGTCTCCGGGGTCTGTTTCTGGGCGCCGGTCACTTCGATGGAAGTGATGGGTTCGGCTTCCTGGGCGCGGAGGATGGCGGGGGCGCTGGCTGCGAGCAGAAGGGGCAGCAGGCCGCCCACGCACCGGGCGAGGGCCCGATGTTTAATCCGGGTGTTCAACGTCATTCCGCGGCCCCCACCAATTGCGTTTGAGTGGCTTGCGAACCCGAGACCCCGGCCTCTCTGAAGACGGGCACAAGCTTGTTGTCCTGGAGATGGAAGTGCACGATGCCCGCGGGCACGGTGTCCTGGGCGACCATGAGTTCTGCCAAAGGATCCTCGACCTGCTTCTGGATGGCGCGGCGCAGGGGCCGGGCACCATAGGCACGATCCCGGGCGGTGGTCTTCACCAGGTGGTCGCAGGCATCATCGCTGAGTTCCACCCGCAGGTTGTGCTTCTGGAGGGTGATGTTCAGGTCCTCCACCAGCAGCCGCACGATGCGCCGCAAGTCTTCGTCGCCCAGACGGTTGAACACCACCGTTTCGTCGATGCGATTCAGGAATTCCGGGCTAAAGGAACGCTTGAGGACCTTCAGCACGTCCGCCGCCTTGGCGTCCGCACGGCCATCCTGCTCGACGAAGCCGAGGTTCTTGTCTGCCAATAGCTCCCTGCTCCCGATATTGGAGGTCATGATGATGATGGTGTTCTTGAAGTCCACCTGGTTCCCGAAGGCGTCCGAAGCCTGCCCATCGTCGAAGATTTGAAGCAGGACGTTCATCAAGTCGGGATGGGCCTTTTCCACTTCGTCAAAGAGGATCACGCAATAGGGATTACGGCGGATGCGGTCCGTGAGCATGCCGCCTTCCTCATAGCCCACGTAGCCCGGAGGCGCGCCCATGAGCTTGCTGACCTCATGCTTCTCCATGAATTCGCTCATGTCGAAGCGGATCATCTTCTTGGGATCGCCGAACAGGAAGCCCGCCAGGGTCTTGGCCAGCTCGGTCTTGCCTACGCCGGTGGGCCCCAGGAACAGGAAGGAGCCCATGGGCCGGGCGGGGTTCTTGAGGCCCGTGCGGGCGCGGCGGACGGCCCGGGCCACGGCGCTCACAGCCTCGCTCTGGCCGATGACGCGCTCGTTGAGCTTTTCTTCCATGTGGGCCAAATTGGCCTTTTCGTCGCTCTTCAGGGCCGTGACCGGGATGCCGGTCCAGGAAGCGACCACGTCTTCGATATCCTGCTCGGTGACTTCCGGGAAGGCCACGTAGTCCTCTTCGCTCATCTCGGTGCGGGTGGCGGCCAGTTCTTCTTTCAGCTGGACTTCCCGCTGGCGCAGCAGCACCGCCTTTTCGAAGTCCTTGGCCAGCACCGCCTCGTTCATTTCGGTGGTGACCCGGTGGAGTTCATCTTCCGCCGCGTGGCTCTCGCCGGGAATCGCCGCCCGCAGCTTCACCCGGGCCCCGGCCTCGTCCAGCAGGTCGATGGCCTTGTCGGGCAGGAAGCGGTCCGTGATGTAGCGGTTGGAAAGGTAGACCGCGGCCTCCACGGTTTTCGGGGCGTAGCGCACCCGGTGGAACAGCTCGTAGCGGCTACGGATGCCTTCCAGGATGTGCAGGCTCTCGGCCTCGTCCGGCGGATTCACGGGCACCGGCTGGAAGCGCCTCACCAGGCTGCGGTCCTTGTCGATGTACTTGGCGTATTCCTTGTGGGTGGTGGCGCCGATGCACTGGATCTCACCCCGGGACAGGGCGGGCTTCAGGATGTTGGCGGCGTCCAGGCTGCCTTCGGCGGCCCCCGTGCCGATGAGGCTGTGGATCTCATCGATGAAGAGCACCACGCTGGGATCCTTGGAGGCCTCGGCGATGATGGATTTCAAGCGCTCCTCGAACTGCCCGCGGTACTTGGTGCCCGCCACCACCAGGCTCAGGTCCAGGGCGTAGATGCGCTTGTCCGCCATGTTCGGGGGCACATTGCCTTCGAAAATCTTCTGGGCCAGGCCCTCCACGATGGCCGTCTTGCCCACGCCGGCCTCGCCCAACAGGATGGGGTTGTTTTTGCGGCGCCGGCTCAGGATCTGGATGATGCGCTCGACTTCCTGGTCCCGCCCAATGAGGTTGTCAAAGATGCCGCGCTCGGCCATTTCGGACAGGTTGCGGGCGAACTCCGACAGGAGCGGATGCTCCTTCTTCTTTTTGGCGATCTTCTCTTCCTTGGTGGCCTCGAGGAGAATCTCCTTGGCGGCGATGAGATCGGCGCCGCTCTCCTTCAGCAGGCGGCCCGCCAGGCTCTGGTCCTCTTTCAGCATGCCCAGCAGCAGGTGCTCGGCCCCCACGTGCTTGTGGTTGAGCTTGGCGCTTTCGGACGTGGCGTGCTGGAGGATACGCTTCACTTCCTCTTCCATCGGGATGTCAATGGACGTGGAGCTGGGCACCACCTTCTTGTCCTTGGGCGTGAGGGCCGCCACCAGCCGCTCCCGCAGGGTGCTCACCTGGACGCCCATGCGCTCCAGCAGGTTCGTGGAAGTTTTTTCGCTCTCCCGCAGCAATCCCAGCAGCAGGTGGCCGCTCTGGATGCTTTCGGAGCCGAACTGGCTGGCCTCGTAGCGCGCGAAAAACATGACGCGGCGGGCCTTTTCTGTGAACTTCTCAAACACGGGGCGCCCCCTCCGGGGTAACAGGAACAGACTAGGGTAGCGTCTTTGGCGCTCCTTGTCCCTTTCCTCCTGGGCCCGGAGGCGCCCCCGCGTTATTCTGGATGGCTTGGAGCGCGCATGAGCAGAGCGTCGGAAAACCTCGCGGTCCTCGGCCTGCAGTGGGGTGACGAGGGCAAGGGCAAGCTGGTGGACCTGCTGGCCCCTCGCTACCGCCACGTGGTGCGCTTCCAGGGCGGCAACAACGCCGGCCACACCGTGGTGGTGGATGGCCAAAGCCTCGCCCTGCATCAGGTCCCCTCCGGCGCCCTGCACCCGGGCTGCTTCCTGGTGGTGGGCTCGGGCGTGGTACTCAACCTCGATGTCTTCGAGCAGGAGCTATCGCGGCTCCGGGACCGCGGCATCGACGTCACCAGCCGCCTGCTGCTCTCCGACAAGGCCCACCTCATCCTGCCCCACCACATCGCCCTGGACGTCTGGCGGGAAGAGCGCGCCCACAAGGTGGGCGCCAAGATCGGCACCACCGGCCGCGGCATCGGCCCCGCCTATGAAATGAAGGCCGCCCGCATGGGCCTCCGCGTGGGCGACCTCAAACATCCCGATGTGCTCGCCGAGCGCATTCGCCCCGGCTACGACGAAGTGCGCCTGCGCCTGGGCTCTGGCGCCGAGCTGCCCACCATCGAAGCCATTGTCGAAAACCTGCTGAAGGCCATCGAGCCGCTGCTGGGCTGCATCGGCAACGCCCAGGCCCACCTCCAGGACGCCTGGGCCAAGGGCGAGCAGATCCTCTTCGAAGGCGCCCAGGCGGCCCTGCTGGACCTGGACCACGGCACGTACCCCTTCGTGACTTCTTCCAACTGCAGCCTCGGCGGTCTCTTCACCGGCACCGGCCTGCCCCCCAAGGCCCTGCACCGCATCCTGGGCGTGGCCAAGGCCTACACCACCCGTGTGGGCGCCGGCCCCATGGTCTCGGAGCTCACCAACGCCACCGGCGACCACCTGCGCGAAGCGGGCCGCGAGTACGGCACCACCACTGGCCGCCCCCGCCGCTGTGGCTGGTTCGATGCCCCCATCACCGCCCATGCCTGCCGCACCAACGGCGTCGATGGCCTGGCCATCATGAAGCTCGACGTGCTGGATGGCATGGCCGAAGTGGGCATCGTCGTGGGCTACCTGGACGCCCACGGCCACCCCGTGGGCCAGCTGCCCTCCTGTGCCGCCGAATGGGCCGACCTGCAGCCCGACGTGCGCATGTACAAGGGCTGGCAGACCCCCACCCGCGGCGTCACCGACCACCAGCAACTCCCCGCCGAAGCCCAGGCCTACCTGGACGCCCTGGCCGAGGCCGTGGAGATGCCCATCGTCTACGTGAGCACCGGCCCCGACCGTGCCGAAGGCTGCGTGTACCCCGGCACCTTCCTGGAACCCCTGCTCGCCTGACCCCGACTTTCCAACCTTGACCGGGGCCCCGACCCTTGGCACACTTGACCCTTGCCGTTTCGGCGGCTCGGGCCCATAGCTCAGGTGGTAGAGCATCTCCCTTTTAAGGAGACTGTCGCTGGTTCGAGTCCAGCTGGGCTCACCACCACCCTTAACCCACCTCCCATTCCCATGGGGCCATCGTCTAGGGGTTAGGACACCGCCCTTTCACGGCGGCAGCACGGGTTCAAATCCCGTTGGCCCTACCAGTAAACAAAGCACTTAGGCCCGAGTGATCGGGCCTTTTGCCTGTCTTCCCCAAACTTTCCCCAATATCCACTACAGCAGACCTGTCCGAAGTAGAAGGAAGGCTCCATGCATTCCTAACTAGGAGATCAGGAGCCGTCGCCAGGGATCACTCTTTCAATTTCAATCTGCTGAGTGCAGCGGGCCCCATCTTGGTGACCTGGAGCAGCGTCTCCTGTTCGGTCAGATTGCGCAGAATGAGGTCTTTGGTGCCCCTCTGTTGCTCGTCTCACCCTGCCACGGCATAAACGCCGATGTTCCGCTCTGGGTAGCTCTCGTAAACATGCTCAAAAACAGCTGAACACTTCGCCCGGAAGAGTTCAGGCGTGAAAGCGCGTGGCAGTCCTATATCCAGGGCGTCTTCGATGGCTAGCTTCAGTTGTGAACGTGCCGTCGATTTCTGCCGCCAATTCAGCACCAGCAGCTCCTTCAGACGGGCCAGGAGTTCGCGGGCGACCTTCTTGACCTCGTCTCGCTCCTCGGTGGATAGTTCCGGGGCCGGGCGGGTGAGGATGTCAAAAATCACCAGTTCCTCCTCGGTCATGTGTTCCCGCACATGGCGGTCCTGCTCCTGGTTCAAGCTGTTGCTCAGCTTTATCAACTCCTCGAACAGATCCTCGATGGTGCGGCTGCCCGCGTTGTAGCTCTCGATCAAGGCCGTGAACTTTTCCACGAAGTCCATCCGGGTCTTGTTCAGGCGGACCAACTGCTCCAGCCGGGCCTTGATGGCGGCCTTGAGCACTTCCAGGTCGGTGTTCTTCTGCTTCGAATCCTTGAACCGCTCGGCCAAGGCCTCGAAGTTGATCTTGGAAAGATCCAGGGCTGCGGGGCCGTCCTTGGGGATCTCCAGCCCCAGGATGGAGTCATCCAGCAGGGCATTGATCTGGCCCATCACTTTCGAGATGTCCACGGGGTTGGGACTCAGGTTGGCCCGGATGGCGTCGGCGATTGCGGACAGGCAGGCCACCCTGCTGGTGAACTCCAGGGCCGCCGTGTCGGGCTTGACGGCCCGGTAGAGGGTCGTGGCTAGCCGCTCATGCCCGTAGAAAGCCCGGCGCAGGGGGTCGGGGGAAATCAGGGCGTTCACGGCCTGCTTGACGAGCTTCAGGCGGTCGAGGGTGCCTAACGGCGCCTGGTCCAGGTCGCTGAGCTTCACGCCCTGCTGGACACAGAAGGCCGTGGCCTCCGCCAGGCAGTTCCTCAACTCAGTAACCAGCTGCTGCTTCTCCCGCACCGGGGTCTTGCCGTCCTTCCCCGCGCCGTAGATGGCCAGGGCCTTCTCCAGAGAGGCAAAGACATTGGCGTAGTCCACGATCACACCGCTGTGCTTGCCGGGGAAGACGCGGTTGGCCCGGGCGATGGTCTGCATCAGGGTGTGGTTCCGCATGGGCTTGTCGAGGTACACCGTCGAGCAGCTGGGGGCGTCGAAGCCCGTGAGCCACATGGCGCAGACGAAGACCAGGC
>JANXPB010000155.1 GCA_025357545.1 Holophagaceae bacterium | reverse complement strand
GCCGAGGGCGAAAATTCGAAGAGCAGCAGCTCGAGGGCCAATAGTACGGCGGCAAGCGGTGTGCCAAAGATCGAGGACATGCCTGCAGC
Organism: Holophagaceae bacterium; assembly: GCA_025357545.1. GTDB lineage: Bacteria > Acidobacteriota > Holophagae > Holophagales > Holophagaceae > JANXPB01. Next base: position 7,985 of record JANXPB010000155.1, on the reverse strand, counting down.
CGCGCCCGAGGCCAAAAGCAGCTTGCGCTCGCGGTCGCTGAGCTTAACCCACTGCCCGGCAAGCGACCCAAGCGCCGCACCGGTGGCGATGATGGGGCCTTCGGCGCCGAAGGGGCCGCCGGTGCCAATGGCGATGGCCGCCGACAAAGGCTTGAGGACGGTGATGCGGGCCGGGATCCGGCTCTCGTTCAGGAGCACCTGCTCCATGGCCTCGGGAATGCCATGCCCGCGGATGGCGGTGGAGCCGTAGCGGGCCAGGAGTCCCACCAGCAGCCCGCCCGCGACTGGCACGAGGACCACCCAGCCGCCCAGGTTATGGCCTGCGGGGGAGGCGAATTCCATGGAGAAGCGATGGTGGAAAGCCAGGTTCGTCACGAGCCCGATGAGGCGCATGAGGAACTCCGCGATGAAACCCACCACGAGCCCCAGACCCATGGCCAGCAGGCTGACGAACGCGACGCGCCCGTCGATAACTGCCCCGACGCTGGGGATGCGGGCGTTTTCCAAGGCTCCTTCCATGCTGGGCGCCACGGGGATGCCATCGCCCGGAAGGTTGGTGAGGGGGTCGGTGTCAGCCATGGGTGTTTTCATCTCCATCTGAATTGGGCGGGTCGTCGAAGAACATGGGCGGTGCAGCGACTCCGGCCGGCGCGACGAGTTCCAGGAGCTGCCGGAGACGGAGGCGCTCTGCAGGCGCCAAGGCCGACAGGCGCGCGATTAAGGCCTTTTGGACAGGGGGCGGGGTGCTTTCCGCCAGCCGCCGTCCGGCCGCCGAGAGGCTCACTTCGGCCCGGCGCCGGTCGGATTTGGCCGCGCGTTTCACCACCAGGTTCTTCTCGTGCAACTTGCGCACCACCACCGACACGGAGCTCTGGTCGGTCATGGTGCGGACGGCCAGCTCGTTCATGGAGAGGCCCGCCTCGCCGCGGAGCACGTGCAGCACGAAGACCTGGGCGGCACTGAGCCCCGAAGGCAGGTTGCCGGAAGCGGAAGTGAGACGGAGGTCCCGGACGATCCAGCGGAGCGCGTCCAGGACCCTCCGCAGGTCCGAGTCAGGGTCAAGCGATTTTAGTTGGGATCCCATACAATAATGATAGTACGCGGAATGGACCTCCCAGGCTAGGCGGGAAGCGCAGGGGGCTAAGGGGGACTTCGGCCTAGGCCAGCACGTCCAGCAGGTCGGCATGGACGCCCGGCGCCGCGGCGACGATGTCCCCGGATTCGAACCAGGCCTCTCCGCCCTGCCAATCGCTGAGGCGGCCGCCAGCTTCCTGCACCAGTAATACACCGGCGGCCATATCCCACGGCTTCAATCCCATTTCGAAGAACCCGTCGAAAATGCCTGCCGCCACATGGGCCAGATCCAGCGCAGCGGCCCCGGCGCGTCGCAGGCCCTTGGCCCGGGGAAAGATGTTCCGGAAGGCATCCAGGAAGATGGGAAACCGCTCACCCAACTGGAAGGCGAAGCCCACGGCAAGAAAGGCGCCGTCGAGGCCCGGCTGCTCCGACACGCGCATGGGCATGCCGTTCCAAGTGGCGCCCAGGCCCCGCACCGCCACGAATTCGTCGCCCTTCAAGGGGTCCAGCACGCAGCCCACCACGCCGCCTTCGGAGTCCCATAGCCCTACGGAAACGCACCAGTGGGGAAAGCCCTGGATGAAATTCAACGTGCCGTCCAAGGGGTCCACGATCCAGCATCGCCCTGGGTCGCCACTGGAGCCGCCTTCCTCCCCCTGGAAGCCGTACTGGGGAAACCGGAAGTCCAGCACCGCACGGATGGCGGCCTCGGCCTCCTGGTCGGCGATGCTCACGAAATCATGCTTCGTTTTTTCATGGATGGAGTCCGGTTCCAGCTTGCGGAAATGCCGCAGCAGCACGTCGCCCCCGGCTCGGGCGGCTTCCACACAGGCTTCGCGCTGGGCATCAAACATGGCTTGCCTCCGCAACTGCCCTGAGGGTCCGGCGTTGCCCCATGATGGGAGCATGGAACTACCAGTGCAGGGGTAAAGCGTCCAACCCTGCACCATTTTTTCAACGGCCTGCCCATTGCGCCTGCTCGCCGAATCGCAGCGGATTTACCCGGAGAGGTGCCACTGGCGTGGCGGTGGACGCCTTGGTGGCACTGGCGCTTTCGGGTCTGGAGTTCGTGGACCTCTGTCCAGCAGGCTGGGGCGGAACTCACTTCCTGATCGTGGCCTTCCTGGGGTGGCGATTATCGGGACCCGTGCAGTGGCCGCTCACCAGAGTTTGATGCCGATGACCAAAAGCACTGCCGCCAAAGCCCCGCGCACCACGCCATGGGGCAACCGGGCCGAAAGGGCGGACCCGATCAGGACGCCCGGAATCGAGCCACTCAAAAGATTTCCCAGCAGCCCGAAATCCACATGGCCGACCAGCAAGTGGCCCAGACCCGCGAACATCGCCAGCGGAATGGCATGCACGATGTCCGTGGCCACCAGGCGAGGCGGGGTGAGCCGCAGCGGGTACAACTGCACCAGCAGCACCGCCCCAATCGCTCCGGCCCCTACCGAAGTCAAGGTGACGATGACCCCCAGGGCCGCGCCGGCGGCCACGGTGACCGGCGCCAGCAGGGCTTTGAATCGATCCGGTTTGGCGGCCAAGTACCGGGCGCCTAGCCGATGCAGAAAATTCTGGCACAGCATTCCGAGGGCGGTTAGCAGCACCACACCGGCAATGCCCATTCTCAAATAGTGAAGATCAACGGCCTTCACGGGCCCGAATTTCATGAGGAGCAACATCACGGCCGAGGCCGGGAGGCTGCCAGCCCAAAGCCGCTTCACCACCGGCCAGTCGATCAACCCATGGCCATGGTGGATCCTCACGGCCGCGAGCTTCGTGAGCGCCGCGAACCACAGGTCAGTTCCCACCGCGGTCGCCGGAGCCACACCAAAAACCAGCAGCAGGATGGGCGTCATCAAGGCCCCGCCTCCCGCGCCGGTCAATCCGACGATGAGTCCCGTCAGGAACCCGGCCACCACCTCCGCCCAATGCATGGTCTACCCGAGCTTGTGGAGGATCAGTTCAACGCAGGATTCCGGTGAATCAGTCGCGGGCCTCAAATGCACTTCCGCGCTTTCGGGAGCCTCGTAGCCGCTGTCGATGCCGGTGAAGTTCTTCAGCTCGCCACGGCGAGCCTTGGCATACAACCCCTTCGGATCGCGCCGCTCGCAGACCTCGATCGGAGTGTCCACAAACACCTCGATGAATTCACCCGCGCTGAAGAGGCCGCGGGCCATCCTTCGTTCTGACCGGTAAGGCGAAATGAACGCCACCATCACGATGAGCCCAGCGTCCACCATGAGTTTGGCGACCTCGGCGACCCGCCGGATGTTCTCGACGCGGTCGGCCTCGGTGAACCCGAGATCCCGGTTCAAGCCAAGGCGCACGTTGTCGCCGTCCAGAAGGTAAGTGTGGCGGCCTTCGGAGTGGAGGCGCTGCTCCAGCAGGTTCGCGAGGGTGGATTTGCCTGCACCGGAGAGCCCGGTGAACCAGATGCAGCGGGGGGTCTGGTGCTTGAGTTCGGCCCGGGCTTGCATCCCGACTTCCAGCGTCTGCCAGTGGAGGTTCGCCGCGCGGCGCAGGGCGAATTCGAGCATGCCGGCCCCGACGGTCTCGCAGGTCAGTTTGTCGATCATGATGAAGCCGCCCAAGGTGCGGTTGCTTGAGTAGGGCTCAAAGCCGATGGGTTGCTGGAGGCTCAGATTCACGATGCCGATCTCGTTCAGCCCCATGGATCTGGCGGCCAGGTGCGCGCCGGTGTCCACATCCTCCAGATGCCGGATGGTGGAAACAGTCCCGGGTACCTCTTTCGAATGCAGCTTGAAGAGATAGGGCCGGCCGGCCACCAGGGGCTGCTCGCCCATCCAGAGGAGGCGGGCTTCGAACTGGTCCGCCACCGTCGGGGGTGTTTCAAGCGAGACGATCAAATCCCCGCGGCCCACGTCAAGCTCATCCTCAAGCGTGAGCGTGATGGATTCCCCAACCCCGGCGAGCTCCTGGCTGCCGCGCCACACCACGATCTCGCGGACCCGGCTCGTGGCACCAGAGGGGAGGATCTGGACCGGATCCCCTTGCCGCACCGTCCCTTGCGCCACCCGTCCGCAAAGGCCCCGGAAATCCGGCCCTGCGCGGTTGACCCATTGCACAGGCATGCGGAAGGCCGCCAAGGCATTGGTTGGACCTAGGTCCAGCGCCTCCAGGTGGTCCAGCAGGGTCGGCCCGGAATACCACGGTGTCCGGGCACTGGGGAGCGCCACGTTGTCGCCATCCCGGGCGTCGAGAGGGATGGCCTGGATGGACGTGAAACTGAAGGGCCGGGAGAACTGGCGGAACGCTGCGACGATGTCCAGGAATTGGCCTTCATCGAAGGTCACCAGGTCCATTTTGTTCACCGCCAGGACCAGGTGGCGGATCCCCATCATCGCGACGATCCGGGTGTGGCGCCGGGTCTGGACCAACAGGCCTTTTCTCGCATCCACCAGGAGGATGGCCAGGTCAGCCGTCGACGCACCGGTGGCCATGTTGCGGGTGTACTGCTCGTGTCCCGGGGTATCCGCCACGATGAAGCGCCCTTTGTCCGTGGCGAAGAAACGGTAGGCCACATCGATGGTGATGCCCTGCTCCCGTTCGGCCTGGAGGCCATCCACGAGCAGGGCGAAGTCGAGTTCCCCCCCTTGGGTGCCGTAGCGTTGGGAGTCGCTCGCCAAGGCAGCTGCGTGGTCCTCGAAGATGGCTTTGGACTCATGCAACAGGCGCCCGATCAGGGTGGACTTGCCGTCATCCACGCTGCCGCAGGTGATGAAGCGCAGGGGAGGTCTTTCCCTTGATGGCTCTGGTAAGGGCACTCCGGGGCCCAGCTGTTCCTGGCCCATCAGAAATACCCTTCCCATTTCTTTTTCTCCATGGACCCCACCTGGTCGGAATCAATCAACCGCCCCTGCCGTTCCGAAGTCCGGGCGCGCAGGGTCTCGTCCAGGATCGCTTCGAGCGTCGTGGCCTCGCTCTCCAAGGCGCCGGTCAAGGGATAGCAGCCCAGGGTGCGGAAGCGCACCATACGTAATTGGGGTGCTTCGCCGGGGGCCAGCGGGAATCGTTCATCATCGACCTGGATCCAGGCGCCGCTGCGCCGCACCACCGGGCGCTCCTTAGCGAAATAGAGCGGCACCACCGGGATCTGTTCCTGCTGGATATACCGCCAGATATCAGGTTCGGTCCAGTTGGAGAGCGGAAAGACCCGCAGGCTTTCTCCCGCCCGGATCCGGGTGTTGTAGGTCTGCCACAACTCGGGCCGCTGTCGCCGCGGGTCCCAGCGGTGCCCACTGGACCGGATGGAAAAGATGCGCTCCTTGGCGCGGGAGGTCTCCTCATCGCGCCGGGCTCCGCCAAACACCACGTCGAAACCATGGAGGTCAAGGGCCTGCTTGAGGGCCTCGGTTTTCATGACATCCGTATAGTGGGAGGACCCGTGGGTGAAGGGTGTGATGCCCGCGGCGAGGCCTGCCGCATTCGTGTGGGTGATCAGGGTCAGGCCGGATTCCGCCACCATGCGCGCCCGGTGGAGGTACATCTCCTTGAATTTCCAGGTGGTATCCACATGCAGCAGCGGGAAGGGCGGCGTGGCGGGATAGAACGCTTTCCTGGCCAGGTGCAGCATCACCGAGGAGTCCTTGCCGATGGAGTACAACATGACCGGCTTGGCTGCTCCGGCCACTGCCTCGCGCAGGATCTCGATGCTTTCAGATTCCAACGGGTGGCAGGTCACGGATCGCTCATTGAGCAAGGGCAAGATGAGTGGAACGGCAGGGGCTATGTCAACAAGGTACCCCGATCCCGGCGGCCAACTTAGACTTGAAACGGTCGGCGCGGTTTGCCTGCCGAGGACCTTCGCCCAGGGAGCATGTTTTGTTGGATGACCTTCCGGACCTGCCAGCCGCCCCACCAGGCCCCTGGGGTCGGCTGGCCACCCACGAATGTTCACCGGGATGAACCCTCCTGATTATTTTTTCATCGTCGGTTGTCCGCGTTCGGGCACTACCCTCTTGAGTGTTTTGCTGGACCGGAACTCCAGGCTCTGCGTCACGCCGGAGACCTCTTTTTTTGATGAGATCGCGCCCCAGCTGTCGAAGCCACAGGAAGGCCTGTTGCTGAAGGTGCTCAGCCGCTGGCGGCGGCTCGGTGAGCTGAAGCTCGAACCGGCGGCGGTGCTTGCCCGCTTGGGGCACGGGCCCTACATGCCCGGCCAGGTGCTGGCGGCCATTCTGGACCTTTACGCCGAGGCACGCGGCAAAGCCCGGTGTGGTGAGAAGACGCCCCAGCACCTGTTCCACGTGCCGACCATCCTGCGGTTCTTCCCCCAGGCGAAGGTCGTATGCCTGATGCGGGATGGCCGCGAGACGGCCCTTTCCCTGAGCGCCATGCCCTGGTTTTCCGGGCGGACGCTTGAAGCGGCGGCGGTCTACTGGAAAAACAGCGCCCGCTTGGCGGACCAGTTCTCCCACCAGTTCCCGGGGAGGTTCCAGATCCAGCGCTACGAAGATCTGGTGGCTCAGCCCGAGGAGGCGCTGACTTCCATCACGGCCTATCTTGGGGAGACTTTTGAGCCCCGGCAGCTCGGGACCGATATCCCGAGCGAGGTGGTGCTGGCGCGATCCATGCGGTGGAAGGGGCAGGCCCTGCAAGCCATCGATCCCGAACACCTGTTCAAGCGAAGCCGGGCCGCGTCAGCCGCGGAGGTCGCTTTTCTCAACCAGTTTCTGCGGGATGAGCTCCGCCATTTCGCGTATGGGGTTGCCTAACGGCTGGCATGCGCCAGTATTCCGGCAAGGTTCTTGGTGGTTTTCGAAGGTGTCGATCCCGCACGGGAACCATCCCCGGGCCGCATCGAAAGGTCGCCTGGTCCTGTGGAGAGCAGCAGGAGAATTCCGTTCTGAAAGGAGGCTCATCAGGAAGTCGTGTGGGTCCTTTAGGGGCATTTTAAAGCGCGGGCAACATGCAGGTGAGGATCTTTAGCCGCAGGTATTCCTCGTCGCGGAGGCCGTATGCCCGGCGCTGAAGGACGCGGATCTTGTTGTTCAAGCCCTCGACGAATCCGAGCGATACCTTGTTTTCTGGTTTGCAGTAGGCCGCGATGCCATCCCAATGCCGATCGATCATCGCCGCGAACTTCTCGTAGGGTTCAAGGCGCTGCCACTTGAGGCTGTTGCGCCAGTTCTCGGAAAAGCGCCGCGCCCAACCTTCGCGCTCGTAGTCCCAGAGCTGGCCAAAAGACTCTTTCAGCAAGTAGGCGGTGTTCAGCCGCTTATTGGCTACCAGCAAGGTTTTCAGCGCCTTCTTCCCCTCCAGAGAGAGGTTTTCGCGGTGCGAGAGCAGCGTGTACTTCTGGCCCTTGATATAGCTGCGATCCTTCCCGCTGAGCCGGGCGTACTCGGCCTTGCGTACCTTGTCGAGCGCTTCTCCCAGGTGGCGCATGATGTGGAATTTATCGAACAGGATCGCGGCCTGCGGGGCGCGCGCGGCGGTCACGTTGCGAAACGGCTTCCACATGTCCATGACCGCCAGCCGGATTCCCTTGGTCTTCTTCTCGCCCAGGAAGTCGTAGAACTGCGCCATGCTCGCCTCCGAGCGATCCTCGCCACCGAACCAAATCGGACGGCGGCGGATCAGATCGCTCACCACGATGCGATAGGTGTGGCCCTTGCGGATCGAGATCTCGTCGATGCCGATGGCTTTGGGACCTGGTGTGCCAGTACGGGCCAGTTGCTCTCGCATGTACTGCTTTTCCAGCGTCTTGACCGTATCCCAATCAAGCTTGAGCTCGCTGGCAATATCCTTGATCGTCGCCTGCCGACAGCGCCGCCCCACATAATGGGCAAAGCGTTTCGTATAGAACGGATTGTCCGCCAGGAACTCCAGCCGCTCGGTTTTCACTTTGCCGCAGCTCCGGCACTGCACGCGCCGCACCTCGA
>JANXPB010000100.1 GCA_025357545.1 Holophagaceae bacterium | reverse complement strand
ATAGACCAGGGCGCTGCCCGTGGGATTCAGCTTGGCCACGAAGGCATTGGAGTATCCCGCAAGAGTGCCCTGGAGGGCGTTGGCGGTGGGGAAATTGATGGAGTAAGTACGGCCCGTCACCAGGGCATTCCCGCCGGCGTCCACAGCAATGCCGTTACCCCTGTCATATGCACTGCCACCCAAGTAGGTGGCATAGACCAGGGTGCTGCCCGTGGGATTCAGCTTGGCCACGAAGGCATCGCCGGTTCCCGGAGGGGAAGCGTAGAGGGCGTTGGCGGTGGGGAAAATGGTGGACTGTGTGTAGCCCGTCACCAGAATATTCCCGCTGGCATCCACGGCATTGGCAGTGGCCGCGTCGTTGTTGTCGCCCCCCAAATAAGTGCTGAACACCAGCGTGGGATCAATGACCAGCTCGCGGCCGCAGTCGTAGGTGTCCACCTTGAACCCGATGCGGTTTTGGCCCAGCTTCCGATAGGCGCCATTCACCGCCACGCGGCGGCCTTCCAGCATCTGGTAGAGGTCGGGCTTGCCCTTCACCACGTCGCCGCTGGGTGTGTGCAGCAGCAAATTTCCGTTGGGCAGCAGATCCATGCCTTTCGCGCCCTTGAACTCCAGGGCGATGCGGCTCGGGTCGGCGCCGGGGGCCAGGATGAAATCGTATTCCAGCGTGCCGCCGTTGCCGTAATAAACGAGATCGGTGCCCGGATACACGCCCCTTTGGCGCATGCGTCCGTAGTGGGCCACATCGGTGTGCCACTGGGAAGCATCATTGCCAATGAAGTAGTTGCTGCGGCTGGCCTGGGCTCCTTCCGGCGTCCATGGCGAGGAGGTGTCGGCGCCCACGAGCTTCATGCGCAGCGTGGCGGCCTCCATTTTCCCGATCTTTTCCGGGGCCTGGGGCCGCAAGTCGCGGGCAATATCGTCTTTCGAATGCTTCGCAGCTTTTAACGGCTTCCGCAGGCTGAGCACGGCTTCCTTTTGAGTGAGAAAGAACGCATACCCGCCACCCCGGGCCATAGCCTGCACCCGCTTGTCCGTTTGCCCTGCGTTAACCTCGAAGTGCATGGGCTGCTTCGCCAGGTTGGCTGAAACCCGCACCTTGAGGGCGGGATCAACGTGGTCGGCGGGCTCCTGGACCGGAGCTGGAACGGCTTCGGCCTTCGGTGTAGGCGAGACCTGGGGCACCACAGGCGCCGCCAGCATGGACAACAGGAGTGCTTTTTTCAGCCACGACAAGTTCACAGCAGGCGTCACGGGGACCTCCTTGGGATTCCGGAATTGGGAATTGGTCTTTGCGAATATAAGCGTGTTGAACCACCACGACGAGGCAAGTTCAATGCCTCTCGCGTGTGTTCCATCAAATCCAATGCTGGCGCGGTCCTTGGTCATATCACTGCCTTGGCGTCATTCAATTAAATTCCCGAGATCCGGAAATGGATTCCGGATGTCGGGAATCGAATTTTCCGTTCCGGATTCTGGAATGATTCCGAAAACCGAATGGACGGCGCTTGCTTCGATGACGATGCGTGGCGCGCAGATGCAGCTATTGCTGTGCTTTCCAGGATATAGCCCGTCCTGGCACGGCCATCGCTGGAATCCTTCTGCCTGGAACCTGGCCAGGTGAGGCTGACCCTATTGAATCTTGTGGTCTATGCCCGCTACGCCATCGAGGGGAAGGGGTGCATCGTGCTCTCCATGGGCCGTGAAATCATAGGTAGAGCCGCGCCCTGGCCCTGGGGCTAACACCGCGGTCCTACCAGTTCGTATCGGTGGCGGACACGGGACGAGGCCTTCCGCCCGGGCTGTTGCCGCGCATCTTCGAGCCCTTCTTAACCACGAAGCCCCCCGGCTAGGGCACCGGCCTCGGCCCGGCCGTGGTAAGGGGCATCGCCAAAAGCCATGGCGGCGCGGTGGAAGTGCGCAGCGCGGAAGGTGAAGGTGGTCATGACACGGACTTCAGGATTTGGCTGCCGGAGGGATGAGGGCCTGAATTCGGAAACGTGTATCCGAGATCGAAACCATCTGCTTTTATCTCCGCATTAACCTGATCAGCAATGCAACCCCATCTCTGTTTCGGCGATGTGCGCGAATTTCGCAAAATCACTCCTCCGGTTTCCAGAACGGTTCCGAAATCCGCAGAGGTTGGGCCGCCCCGGCGATCGAGGAAAACAGACAGATAGAGCAATGATCGGGTTTTCGGTAGTGAGTGAGTCCTGGCACGACCATCGCTGTATGGAGGTCCAGGCAATCAACACGACTGAATTGGGGCTCTGTCAACGATCCCGATCAAGGAGGCACTATGCGTAAAAGTATCTACCCTACAGGAAGGATAATCTTCTTTCTCGTATGCCTCGGAATCCTCAGTTCGCTGGGGATTCTGACGGGGTGCGCGGGATCCTCACCCGCTAGCCAAGCCCCAGCACCCATTATCTCTCTCACGGTGCAGGGTCCGACTACCCTCCAAACCGGGCAAACGGCCACCTACACCGCCACGGTTAATGGAACTTCCAATACGTTGGTGCAATGGGGATCGAGCAATGGCGCCATCACCCAAGGGGGGATTTTCACGGCCCCATCCCAGGTCGGAACCACCTTCATCACTGCGATCAGCCAAGCGGATTCCAGCAAATCATCCTCCCTCGTCGTCCAGGTAACCCAGGCCAATCGTCCCCCCGAAGCTCCGGTGATCAACGGACCAGCAACGGTGACAGCGGGGGTGGCTGCGCAATTCACACTCCAATCAACGGATCCCGATGGCGATCCCATCACCTTTAGTTCCACCAGCCCTGGCGCGAGCGTTCAAGGGTCCAATTTGACCTTGATTGCACCCGTAAGTTATTCGGGTTCGACCCTCACACTCCTGGTCATTGCGAACGACAGCAAAGGCTTGAGTTCTG
>JANXPB010000135.1 GCA_025357545.1 Holophagaceae bacterium | reverse complement strand
GCCTCGTGGGTGAGTTGGGGAGATAGGAACCGACGAAGTCAGCTAGGTCTTGACTTTCTTTTTCGCGTAAACGGTGAACGAAACCCGATCCAAAATGGATTGATGCCTGGCAACCGTGAACAAGGTCACTCTGACCGCGGTTCCGTTCAGCACCGATGTATCCCAGGACCGGATGCCCCATTTAGGTTCGAAAACGGATTGGCCCAATGGGGATTCACATCGGATCTCCCCTAAGGAAAGCTGGGCGATGGGAGAGGGCCCAATAGGGACATCGAATTCAACATCAAAATAGAATTCATGGACAATATCCGCCAGAGTTTCATCGCCTCTCGTCCCACCTGTATCGGCTATCCCGGTCGCAATGACCAGTTCACCGAATTCCAAAGTTTTGCTGAATTCAACATTAGCATTTGCCATACAACGCCTTTCTGGGGAGAAAATGATTAAGTTGGAAATCGCAATTTAGAAAATGGATGGTGCTCCTTTTGGCCTGTTGGTGAAGCCTCTGTCTGCCTATTCGATTCAATCGCCATCCTTCCACTCCAATCGAGGCAAAGGAGAATTACGGTCCTGCACACCAGGTTCATGCGGTTGATTCTGGGTAGGACATGGACCAACCACCCCTACCGGGTGCAGGGGCGCCCCGGTGAGCGCGGGAGTGGGTTGAAGCGTTCGGTGGATGAATTCCGGGCTGTTGCTCGGCGCCAGATCGCCCCGGGTGCCCGCAGTGCCTTCAGGTGGGCTCGGTCTGGCCATCGCCATTTCGGTCGGCGGAGCCACGGGCTTCGGCACCCAGCGTTCCATTTGATAGCTGAGCGAATGATCGATGGCGGTCTGGTTTCGTTGAGCTAGAAAGTAGTCTCCGGGCGGCAAGGTGATCTCGATCCCACCGTAGAGTGCGGGGTCGGCGGTGCCGCCATAGGCCGGGTAGTGCTGGAAGGCCCGCCCGCTGGTGAAGTTCGACAATTCGCTCGCGGGGATCAGGAAGCACTCAAGCTGGGAGTTGCACCCGTCGATCCAGTACCGGATCCCCGATTGGATGGTGAAGCCATTCCATCGCTTGGAGCCTGCCTGTACATAGTTCGCATCGCTGCTGTAGTAGTCGTGGAGGGACCACGTTGGGATATCCGATGGATAGTCAAGCTCCATGGCCACAAAATTGGTCCCCTGGACGCTGTTGCGAATGCCTACCCGGTAGGTGCCTGGAGGAATGACGACCGGATGCGTTCCAAACGTCCCGTCGAAATTGCCGTAGCCAGAAAAGGCCATACCCTGGGTGAATTTTTGTGTTTCGGAATCCGCGAAGATGGAGGCCTGCATCTTGTAATCCGCCGCGGTTCGGAATACGAACGCGGTGGATTGGCTCAGGGTGAACGTGCCACTTGCCCAGTAGCTCCCGACTCCGTCGTAGGTCTGGTCGTTGGATTCAAAATAGGTGTCTTTAGGCGTGGTGGCTGCACCCCCGCCGCCTCCCCCGCCCCCGCCTCCTCCTCCGCCCCCATTGCCTCCGCCCCCGGTGTTCGGCGGGCTTTGCTGCCCACCCCCACAGGCCAGAGCCAGGGTCAACAGCGCCCAGATGTAAAATGATGTGCATTTCATTCGACCTCCAATTTCAGCCAAGTGGCTGAATCATCCCTCCGACGAGAAGGGTGGAATGCTCTCTGAGCCAAGGTCATGCCGGGTTGGGACAATCGGTGGTGAACTCCCACCACCATTGGGTTCGACTACACTTTTACTTCAGCGATCCCGGAGTGCGGAGCACAATTTCATTCCTGAATTCGGAATGGTTCCAAAATCCAGAGGCGACGGGGACGCCGAACCAACCCAGAAGAAGCTGGGAAATCCTGACGCGGGTCCACGAGCAAGACCCATCGACACTGGGCCTTGCCCGACCGCGTGGATCTTCAAGCAAAGGGTTGCAGCGAGTGTTCCGTGGTGAGCATAACGCCCGCCACAGCACCGCACCGCGCCGTGGCAGCCAAAAGAAGCCGGGTTGAGGCGCCGCACGATTGATGGGTCGCTGGCCGTGAAGGCAACCACAGTCTCTGGTTGAATTTCATCGGGTCTACCAAGCTTCTAAGCGTGGGAAGGACCTTGCCCTATTTTCCGAAGCCGTCGGGTTTCTTGGAGAATCGGAAAGCCAGCGAGAAGAAGAATCGGGTAGTGAACGTCGTCTCTGAAAGTTGATCCTCGGAGAGGTTGTCTTTCACGATGTCCCCCACTTTGTACTTGCCGTTCAACCGTTTTTCTGGCCGGACTACACCCCCGGCCACCAAGGCGAAATTGCGATTGAAGGTCCATTGCATTCCGAAGAAGGCATTGGGGCTCTTCAGGTCGAAACCGATGCCTGCAGTAGGCCCCCAGGTGCAGTTCGTGCCATCGCCGGATTTCGGATACCAAGTGAAGAACAGGGCGGGCACGAAGGCGTAGCCTGGGTGCGCATCCTTCCGGGTGACCGCGAAGGTGGCGGGGGTGGTGTCCAAGGATTTCGAGAAGAAGGATTCATCCTTGTTGGGTGAAAACGAGAAGCCATAAAGGGTGTCCCAAGTGCCGCGATCCCCGGTGGAATAGACCACGGTCCAGACTCGCTTGGCATCGGGCTTATTTTCCTTGCCGCACGTCTCCTTGGGCTCGCCCGTGATGGTGACAACGTATTCCTGGCCCAGTTTCAGGGGCGTGGTCAGATCCACGACTTGCGGAGAATTCAATTCATTCAGAAAGGCCGTGCAGTCGCTCCGCAAAAATTTAAATGAATCTGTGTCACCACCACCCGCTGCGACGGTGGTGGCTGCTTTTAGTGAAGTTGATAATTGCCCGATATAGGCCTCCACTTTTTCTTCAGAGCAAATTGATGCCGCTTTCACGAGTGCCAATCTAAGCTCTTTCTGAGCATTTATAATTTCATTGCTTTCCGGGAAATGGCTCTTTGTGTCGAGAAGCTTCACGGGTGCTGGCATTTCCAGCGAAGGGATATCGATGGTCTGTACCTTAGTATCAACTTGATATTTCCGGCCGGGCACGCGGTGGTAGATCAGGAACTGGTAGCTTTTCCCCGCTTCGACAGCCTCCTGCTTCAGGGCGCCTGGTTGCAGGGTGGCGAGATCAATTTTCCGGATCTGAGGCGTCTCAGCCTGGAGGATGACGGTGCAAGTGAGGATAAGTCGAGTCAGGAGCAGGTGGGTGGAGTGCATGTGACACCTTTAAGATCGTGAGGTTGGACGATTCAAATTGGGTGCAACGTGGCTGCCAAGCTACTCGCCGGAGCACTGTGCCGCGAAGCAGTGACGATGGGGCGACGAATGGAATGCGCGCGCTGCCCCACCGCTCTTTCCCTATTGGTACAGTTCAGCACTGGCAAGGAAGACATAGGGGTTGAATCCCGTTGTTTCCCCCCCCGCGATGAGCACCTTGCCATTGGGCAGAAGCGTGCCTGTGTGTCCCGCTCGGGCGGTGATCAGATTGCCGGTGGCAGAGAAGTTTCCGGTAATCGGGTCGTACAGTTCGGCGCTGGCGAGGTAGCCGCTACCGTTGATTCCACCCGCGATGAGCACCTTGCCATTGGGCAGAAGCGCGGCTGTAAAATGATATGACCGGGCAGTGATCGTAGTGCCCGTGTAGGTGAAGCTCCCCGTGGCAGGATCGTACAGCTCTACTGGGAGGTCGCCGCCGCCGCCCGCGATGAGCACGTGGCCATTGGGCAGAAGCGTGGCTGTGTGCCCCGCTCGGGCAATGATCAGATGGCCCGTGGAGGTGA
>JANXPB010000110.1 GCA_025357545.1 Holophagaceae bacterium | reverse complement strand
GGTCGGTCCGACGGTGGCCGTGGTGGCGCCGCTCACGGTGAAGGTGATCTGGTCGCCTTCAGGATCGGTGGCGCTCAGGTTGTAGGTCTGCGGGTGCAGCGTGATCCCGTTGGTGGGGCCCACGATGATCGGCGCAGTGGGCGACTGGTTCGCCGTGGCGGTGTTGGGAGCGGACGACGAGGAGCCGCCGCAGCCGACCATCACGAGCGATAGCGCGGTCAGGGCCGAAATGCCAAAGGCATTCCGGAGTTTCGAATTGGGGTTGTTCATAGAGCCTCCAAAAAGGGGGAGATTGGGAAGGGTTGTGAGAAACGAGACATTAGTGAGAGATAAGACTAATTCAACTCTAGAGAAAAACGAAATTCCGGCTCCAGGTCAATGGTATTTTTTGAGAAATGAAAATATTGCCGACCCAAAGGGGTGCCGAGGCGATAACACCTGGATCTGCGTATCAGCAAATTGTAGGCCAATATTGACAGCGCAACAAGGAGAGATATGTCTTTTCAACCCCTGACCCAGGAACCCGATATTCAGTCCAAGTGGTTGGAACAAGGGGCTTTTTCGATTTCAACCCAGGATATAGGAGCCCGGGAGCCCTATTACACCCTGGTGATGCTGCCCTATCCCAGCGGGCGAATCCACATGGGCCATGTCCGGAATTACACCCTTGGGGATGTGGCCGCCCGCTTTCAAAGAATGCGGGGCAAGGCGGTCATGCACCCCTTGGGTTGGGACTCCTTTGGCCTGCCGGCGGAGAACGCCGCCATCAAGCATGGCATCCACCCGGCCATCTGGACCCGGGAGAACATCGCCGACATGAAGGCCCAGATCCAGCGTCTGGGCATCAGCTATGACTGGGATCGGGAGATCGCCAGCTACCTGCCGGATTATTACCGGTGGAACCAGTGGCTGTTCCTGCAGATGTGGAAGCGGGGCGACGTGTTCCGCGCCCTGCGCAACGTCAACTGGTGCGAGGCCCTGGGCACCGTGCTGGCCAACGAGCAGGTGGTGGACGGCAAGGACGAGCGCACGGGCCACCCGGTGGTGCAGCGGCCCCTGGAACAGTATTTCTTCGCCATCACCAACTACGCCGATGAGCTGCTGAAGGGCCTGGAGGGCCTGGACTGGCCCGACAACGTGAAGGCCATGCAGCGCCACTGGATCGGCCGCAGCGAAGGCGCCCGCCTGCGGTTCGCGGTGCCGGAGCAGCCCGCTGTGGAAGTCTTCACCACGCGGATGGACACCCTGTTCGGCGTCAGCTTTCTGGCGCTCTCCATCGAGCATCCCCTGATCGAGGCCCAGGCGGACCAGGACCCCAAGTTGCGGGCCTTCGTGGCGCGCATCCAGGCCCAGAGCCGGGAAGAGCGCATGACCGCCGACGTGAAAGAGGGCCAGCGCACGGCGCTGCACGCGGTGCATCCCTTCACCGGCGAGCTGATTCCCATCTTCGCGGCCAACTATGTGCTGATGGACTACGGCACCGGCGCGGTGATGGGCGTGCCCGCCCACGACGAGCGCGACCACGAGTTCGCCGTGAAGTACGGGTTGCCCATCCCCAAGGTCATCGACAGCACCGACCCCTGGGAGCCGGGAACTTTGGTGAACAGCGGCGAATTCGACGGCCTGAGCAGCGAGGCGGCCGCCCAGGCCATGGTCGCCAGGCTCGGCGACCGGGCGGACCGGGCGGTGACCTTCAAGCTGCGGGACTGGGGCCTGTCGCGACAACGCTACTGGGGCACGCCCATCCCCACGGTGCACTGCCCCGAGCACGGCGTGCAGCCGGTGCCCGAAACCGCCCTGCCCGTGCGGCTGCCCGAAGATGTGGCCTTCAGTGGCGCCGGGGCTTCGCCCCTCACCACCTCCCAAGCGTTCCTGGCGGCCGCCTGCCCGATTTGCGGCGGTCCGGCGCGGCGGGAAACCGACACCATGGACACCTTCGTGGACTCCAGCTGGTACTTCCTGCGCTACCTGGACCCGAAAAACGAGGCCCTGCCCTTCGACAAGGTGGCCGCCGACGCCTGGATGCCCGTGGACCTCTACATCGGTGGCATCGAGCACGCCACCATGCACCTGATCTACGCCCGTTATTTCCACAAGGTGCTGCGGGACCTCGGCATGGTGAGCTGCGACGAACCGTTCCAGAAGCTCATCTGCCAGGGCATGGTGCTGAAGGACGGCTTCAAGATGTCCAAGTCCAAGGGCAACGTGGTGGACCCGGACGAGGTGCTGGCGCGCTACGGCGCCGACGCGCTGCGGCTCTTCATGATCTTCGCCGCCCCCATCGAAAAGGAACTCGATTGGACCGGCTTCGACGGCATCGAAGGCTCCACCCGGTTTCTCAAGCGCGTGGCGCGGCTCGTGGACGAGCACACGCTGAGCGCGGCGCCACTGCCCCCCAGGGAGCAGCTCACCCGCGAGGAGCAGGACCTTTTGCGCAAGCTGCATCAGACCATCCACCGCATCACCGAGGATCTGGCGGTGCGCTACCAGTTCAACACCGTGGTGAGCAGCCTCATGGAGCTGGTCAATGCCTTTGGCGACCTGCCCCTGGCCGCCCCCCATCGCGGCCCCGTTCTGCAGCACGCGCTGGAGGCTTTCGTGCGGCTGCTGTCCCCGGTGGCGCCGCACTTGGCCGAACAATTGTTCGGACAGCTCGGCGGCACGGGCTTCGCCATGGCGGCGGCCTGGCCCGCGGCGGATCCCGCCTGGATGGCAGCCGACGAAGTGCTGGTGGTGGTGCAGGTGAACGGCAAGGTGCGGGGCCGCGTCACGGTGCCCGCCGCCGCCACCGAAGACCAGCGCCGCGAGGCCGCCCTGGCCTGCGCCGAGGTGCTGCCGCACCTCCAGGGCAAGGAGATCGCCAAGGTCATCCTGCCGCCCAATGGCAAACTGGTGAACATCGTGGTCAAAAACACGGGGGAATAGGGGTGTCAGTTTGGGTGTGAGAAGCTAATTCCAGTGAGCTGGGAGATTGGGTATGAGCCCTCCTGAACTGAAGCACCCTGGATACACGGTCGAAGACTGGAAGCTGTGGGATGGGCGCTGGGAACTCATCAACGGCGTTGCCTATGCCATGACGCCAGCTCCAAACCTTGAGCATCAAGGGATTTCCTCGAAGCCGCACCTAGCCATGGGGAACGCCTTGAAAGCTGCCAAGCTTAAACAGGGTGGCGAGTGTGAGTTCTTCGCGGCTCCGGTGGATGTCTACCTGGGAGCTGCGGTGGTTCAGCCGGATCTAGCGGTGGTCTTTAATCCTGCGAAAAAATCAGACCGAGGTATCGAAGGAGCCCCTGACCTTGTGGTGGAGATCCTGAGTCCTAGCACCGCATCCAAGGACGTGACACGGAAATGGTGGCTCTACGAGGCTGCTGGGGTGCCTGAATATCTGATCGTCGATGCCGAAGAGCGGATTGGAAAACTGCTCAGGCTGGAAACCGGCCGATACGTGGCGACGGCCCGTGTGGAATGGGGGGCTGTCGTGGCCCTCTTGGGGGGAAAGGTGAGCCTGACTCTGGGCTGAAGCCCCCGGGACGGTCGGACACCATCTCCGCGCAGCGGCGCGCGCAATCTTCGCGTCATTGCGCTGCATCGGGACCGGCCCCCACCGCGCCAGGGTGATTTCAAACCACGCTCTGAGCCGTTGCTACGAAATAATATTTGTCATTGTGATGCACGACCGGCATAAGGGGCCGCAACAAAATACCCGGAATAGCACTGGTTATTTCGTAACGGCTCCTAAGCAATGAATTGGAGATTCCATGCAGCCCACTGAAGAAATTGTCGAATGCGTCCCCAATTTTTCCGAGGGCCGGGACCTGGTGAAGATCCGCCAGATCACCGGAGCCATTGAGGCGGTCGCGGGCGTGAACCTGCTGGACGTGGACCCCGGGGCGGACACGAACCGCACGGTGGTGACCTTCACCGGCGCTCCCGAAGCGGCCCTGGAAGCCGCTTTCCAGGCCATCCGCACCGCCTCGCAGGTGCTCGACATGAGCACCCACCACGGCGCCCACCCGCGCATGGGCGCCACGGATGTCTGCCCCTTCGTGCCGGTGGCGGGGCTCACGCTCGACGATTGCGCCGAGCTGGCGCGCCGGCTGGGCGAGCGCGTGGGACGCGAGTTGGGCCTGCCGGTGTATTTGTACGAAGCCGCCGCCGCCACGCCCGAGCACCGCAACCTGGCGGTGGTACGGAAGGGCGAGTACGAAGGCTTGGCCCAGAAGCTCCAGGACCCGGCCTGGAAGCCGGATTTCGGTCCTGCGGAGTTCAATGCCCGCAGCGGCGCCACGATCATCGGCGCCCGGGAATTCCTGATCGCCTACAACATCACGCTGAACAGCCGGGTGAAGGACCACGCCACGGACCTGGCTTTTGAATTGCGGGAGAAGGGCCGCGTGGCGCGCCGGGGCCAGACCAGCGCCTACTACGCCAGCGGCGCGATCCAGTGCTACGCCGAAGGGAAATTCCCCTGCGGCAACTGCGACCACAACGCCGCCACCTTCGAGGCGTTGCAACAGCACTGCCGCCTGGACCATGGCTACGACCTGAAGCACCTCCTTGCCCTGAACGAGATCGATGCCGAGGTCTCGGTCATCGGCCAGAAGGCCCACCGCGCAGGGCTCTTCACCCACTGCAAAGCCATCGGCTGGGTGGTGGAGGAATACGGCCGCGCGCAGCTATCCATCAACTTGACCGACTATAAAACCACGCCGCCCCAGGCGGTGCTCGACGCCACGCGCCGCCTGGCCGGGGAGCGGGGTCTGGTGGTGACCGGCAGCGAGATCGTCGGCCTGGTG
Organism: Holophagaceae bacterium; assembly: GCA_025357545.1. Lineage (GTDB taxonomy): Bacteria > Acidobacteriota > Holophagae > Holophagales > Holophagaceae > JANXPB01. The sequence continues at coordinate 8,407 of JANXPB010000110.1, read as the reverse complement.
CCCTTCCGGGCCCTGCATGAGGCTGGCCAGCACTATTTGCGCGCCATGGGCAAATCGCCCTTCGTGCCCGCCGAGGATGTGTTGAACACCGCGCTCTATTCCATGGGCCTGGCGGACGTGGCGCCTTTCGAGATCGAGAAAAAAATCCTCGGCCTGCCCCGTCGTTTCGAACGGGGCCTCATGACATTGAGCGTCACGGCCTTCACCGAAGAAGTGAGCCGGGACACCCCCGCCCCGGGCGGCGGCTCCATCGCGGCGCTGGCGGGGGCCCTGGGCTCGGCGCTGGCCTCGATGGTGGCGAACCTGACCCAGGGCAAGGGCGCCGAGGCCGCCGTGGAAACCGAGCTGCTGGCCATCGCCGAAGGCGCCCAGCGGGTGAAGGACGAGCTGATCCTGGCGGTGGACGAGGACACCCAGGCCTTCAACGGCTACTTGGAGGCCCTGCGCCTGCCCAAGGCCAGCGACGCCGAGCAGGCCACCCGCAGCGCCGCCATGCAGGCGGGCCTGAAGGCCGCCGTGGCGGTGCCCCTGCGCACGGCCATCCTCAGCCTGGAGGCCATGCGCCTTGCGGAGCGCGCGGCCCAGGCGGGGAATCCCAATTCCCTGACCGACGCCCTGGTGGGTTGCGCCGCCGCCTTCACCGGCGTGCGCGGGGGCCTCTGGAACGTGCTGATCAACTTGAAGGACATCAAAGATTCAAGCTACGTGGACGAGCTGAAGGCCCGCTCGGCGGCCCTGCTGGCCGAGGCCCGGGTCCTCATGGCGAAGGTGGCGGACGGGGGCGACGCGCGCTTGGAGGCCATGATCGCGGCGAAGCGGAAGTGACAGAAGCCCGGGGGCGCCGGGGGCCTGCTTTCCTGGCCGTGGCATTTTTGGAAGGCCTTGGGCGGCGGCCCCGCTAAAATCATGGGTTGGGAGTAGCCATGCCTCAGACCGCCCTGCACCGAACCGCCCCGGCCGTGGATTCCATCCTGGATCTCATCGGCCACACTCCCCTGCTGCGTCTGCATCAGTTCTGCCCCGAGCGCGAACTCTTCGCCAAACTGGAATACCTGAATCCTGGCGGCAGTGTGAAAGACCGCGTCGGCGTGGGCATGATCCGGGCCGCTGAAAAGGCGGGCCTCATCACCCCCGGGGTCTCCACCATCATCGAGCCCACCGCGGGCAACACCGGCGTGGGCCTAGCCATCGCCGCCAAGGCCCTGGGCTACCGCTGCATCCTATGTGTGCCGACCAAATACAGCCGCGAAAAAATGATGCTAATGAAGGCCCTGGGCGCCGAGCTGGTGCTCATTCCGAAGGAGCTGGGCATGAAGGGGGCCATTCAGAAATGCGCCGAGCTGGCCGCCGCCATCCCCCATGCCTACGTGCCCCAGCAGTTCGAAAACCCCAGCAATCCCGACACCCACTACCACACCACCGCCGAGGAAATCTGGGAGCAGATGGAGGGCCGGGTGGATGCGGTGGTCATCGGCGCCGGGAGCGGCGGCACGTTCACCGGCACCGTGCGGCGCCTGAAGGAATTGAATCCAAACCTCCGAGGGGTCTGCGTGCAGCCTGAGGGTTCCATCTTCTGCGGCGCTCCCCTGAAAGAGTGGGCCGTGGAGGGCATCGGCAACGGCTTCCTGCCGGGCAGCCTGGATCTCAAACTGGCGGACCAGATCCTGGACGTGGCGGACGCCGACTCGCTGGCCACGGCGCGGGAGCTCATCCGCAGCGAAGGCTGCCTGGTGGGCGCCAGCAGCGGCGCCAATGCGTGGGCCGCCCGGCAGGTCGCCCTGGAGCTGCCCCTGGGCAGCCGTACCGTCACGCTGTTCCCGGACGGGGCCGAACGCTACATGAGCAAGCAGCCGGTGGCGGAACTGGACCTGCCGTGACCCAGCTCAACTTGGCCAAGGGCCTGCTGGAGGCAGGGGCCGTGCGGCTTTCACCCAAGGCCCCCTTCACCTGGGCCAGCGGCCTCAAGTCGCCGATCTACTGCGACAACCGCCAGCTGCTGGGCTTCCCCCAATGGCGGAGCGCCATCGCCGATGCGCTGGCGGCGGCTACGGCGGCCCTCTCCCCTTCGCTGCTGGCGGGCACCAGCACCGCGGGGATCCCTTGGGCCGCCCTGGTGGCCGACCGCCTGGACCTGCCCATGGCCTACGTGCGTCCCGAACCGAAGAAGCACGGCATGGGCCGCCAGGTGGAAGGTCCCCACGCGGACGGCCAGCGCGTGGTGCTCATCGAAGACCTCATCTCCACCGGCGGCTCGAGCCTGCGCTGCGTGGCGGCGCTGCAGCGCGAGGACGCGACGGTGCTGCAGGTGCTGGCCCTGTTCAGCTATGGCCTGCCCGCGGCGGAGTTGGCCTTCGACCAGGCGGGCGTGCCGCTGCGGGTGCTCGCTGATTTCGAAGCCCTGCTGGCGGAAGCCACCGCCAGCGGAATCCTCGACGCCGACGACGCGGCTGCCCTTTCTGAATGGCGGCGGGATACCGTTGCCTGGAGCCGGAAGCACGAGTGACCTGCGCAGGAGTTCGCATGAAAATCTACACTCGGACTGGAGATGACGGCATGACGGGCCTCTTCGGCGGCGACCGCGTGACCAAGAGCCACCACCGGCTCATGGCCTACGGCACCCTGGATGAACTCAACAGCGTCATCGGCGTGCTGCGCCTCCACGTCAGCGCCAAGGCTGCCGCCGATGAAGCGCTGGGGCGGGTGCAGCATGACCTCTTCGTGCTGGGGGCCATCCTCGCCACGCCCAGCAGCCGGCTGGAGCAACTGGGCCAGAAGATGACCACGCCGACCTGGAGCATGGCGGACATGGAAGCCGACATCGACCGCCTGGTGGCCCTGGCCCCGCCGATGACCCACTTCGTCCTCCCTGGCGGAACCCCCGGGAGCGCCCACGCTCATCTGGCGCGCACGGTCTGCCGGCGCGCCGAGCGCGATACGGTGGTACTGGGCCACGAAGAAGCCGTGCCGCCCGAGGTGGTCGTCTACCTCAACCGCCTGAGCGATTGGCTGTTCGCGCTGGCCCGGGCCGAGAATGCGCTGGCGGGCGTGGCGGATGTGGCGTGGATCCCGCGCTGAGGGCCATTCTTCAAGCCATTCCAGCCAAGTCATCACCGCTGCTATGCCGCAGCAGGCGTTTTTCCGAAAGGCGCAGCCAGTTCTCCATGGCCAGCACGCCTTCGCCATGGTTGAGCCGCTGGAAGTGGGAGCGCAGATGCCGCAGGGTGCGCGGAATGGCGGGGGCGAAATGGGGCTTCCGGAGCTTCATGAGCTGAAAGCCAAAGGTGCCCAGGGCCTTGAAATTGCGCTGGAGCGCCGTCAGGTTCATTTCCTCCCACAGGGTGGCTTCGGACCAACCCAGTTCCTCCGCCACGTGGCGCAGCATGAGGCTCCTGGCCTCCTTGGACCAGTCCCAGTAGCCGTCGAAGTAGATGGAGGCCAGATCATAGGTGGCCGCGCCGCGCCGGGCGTCCTGGAAATCGATGACCACCAGACGGTCGCCCTGGACCATCAAGTTGCGCACATGGAAATCCCGATGGGCCAGGAACTGGGCCCGGGGCGCCAGGCTTTCGTGGATGTCCTCCATGAGCCGCTCGAGCCAGCGCGGTGGGTCTTTCTGGAGGAATTCCTGGAAGAAGTTCGCTTGGCAGAAGCCCCATTCGAATTCCAGTTTTTCCAGGTCGAAACTCCGGCCCATGAAGAAGCTGTGGGTCGGCGCCCCCACTGTCAGCGGGCCCAGCATGGTGGACAGCAGCCAGCCTGCGCGATCCGCCCAACGCCGTTCCTCCTCGGGATGCTCCATGAGCCGCCGTTCCAGCGTGGTGTCCCCCAGGTCCTCCACTAACAACACGTGCTCTTCATCCCAGGTCTGGATGATGGTGGGCACCCGCATGACTGGGTCGAGGTAGGCATGCAAGGCCCGGAATTCGAAGTAGGCGGGATCGTTGCGCCCGGGTTCGTCCAGGGGATAGAGCACCACCAGGGCCGTGCCCAATTGCGGATGGGCCACGCGCACGTACTGGCGCGCCCCGGCATCGCCGCTGAGGGGACGCGGATCCGTGCAGCCCCATCGGTCCAGGGCCTTGCCGAGGCGAGTATCCATCCGCCTAGAGTAAGCCGTTGCGCAGAAATATCTTGAACATTGAGAGGGCAGACCGACCCAAGCCCCCATCGACTTGCCTGGCACCGCATGGCTGGTGGCCGCTGGGGCGGGCTGGTCGAAGTCGTTCCAGACCAGCGCTGGGGGGCGCAGCTGCCGCACTGGTGGCCGCCAAAATCACATAGCGTGCTTGGAATAACTTATTGGGGAGCAGGGCCCAGGCCAAGGCGCACCTGACGGCCGGATTGGCTATACCAGAATGCGTCGTGGTCGGACATGGCTGGATGGGGCTGGGCCCCGGGGCCCAGCACGCAGCGCCGCAGGCGGCCCAAAGGCGTAGCGGTGGGATGCACATAGCAGCCGGGCACACGGCCTTCCTGCTGCGGCGCCAGGTCCCCCGCCGCCTGGATGAGCGCGTCCGGGGTGCCGATCTCCCGCCAGGGAAAGGGCTCCACCACGACACCGAGATGCAGCGCCAGCCGAGGCAACAGGCTCCGGGTGTCCGAAGGCCCCGCCGGCAGGAGGGCCAGGGCGCGGGCGGACCAATAACTCGCTCCGGTGAACAGGTAGGGGCCCTGCCCCGTTGCTCCCGACGGCAGGACGCGCCCCCGGCCATCCAGCCAAACTTTCGTCCAGGGCCCTCCGGGGTGGGGCAGCAGCAGCCAGCTCAGCTCCGCGCCGGCGGCCAGGTGGGCCTCCCGGAAGGCCGCCCAGGGCACCTCCGCTAGCGCATCGCCGTTCCATACCGCCAGGGGATCGGCAGCCCTGCCACGGATGCCCAGCAAGCCACCCGCCGGGCCCAGCAGCTGGGGTTCCTCAACCACTTCGAGCGATTCAAGGGCCGCGGTCTTGAGGGCTTCAGGATGGAGGTGGGCGTTGCACGCCAGCCCCTGCAGGCCTGCGCGCCGCATGCTTTCAGCGCTCCATTGCAGCAGCGGCCTCCCTTGCAGGGGCCAGGCAGGTTTGGGGAGTACGAGGGACAGCGGCCCCATGCGGGTGCCCAGGCCCGCCGCCAGGATGAAACCCTCAATCGGCTTCATGGCCACCGGCCTGGGGATCCCCGATAGGCTTGAGCAGGAACTGGCTGGGGGCCCGGCCGCGCATGGCCAGCACCCGGATGCGCCAGCCTTGGATTTTCAGCTCGTCGCCCAGGCGCAAGACCCGCCCCAGCTGCTCCTGGAAGTAGCCGCCCAGGCTCACGGAACCTTCTTCCACCGGCAGGTCGAGCGCCAGGTGGTCCACCAGCTGCTCCAGGGTCACGGCACCCTGGGCCAGCCAGGCGCCGCCGCGGGTCTTCCGCAGCTGGATGGCCTCCCGGTCGAATTCGTCCTGGATCTCGCCCACCAACTCTTCCAGCACGTCTTCCAGCGTCACCAGACCGTCCACGCCGCCATGCTCGTTGACCATGAGCGCGAGGTGTTGCTTCTGCTTCTGAAATTCCAGCAAAAGGTCCTGGATCAGTTTCATTTCCGGCACCAGCAGCGCGGGCCGGGCGAAGTCCCGCAGATCCACCCTTCCGGGTTGTTCGTGGAGGGCCCACAGCAGTTCTTTCAGATGCACAACGCCGATAATATGGTCCAGATCCCCGTCCACTAAAGGAATGCGGGTGTGGGGGGAACGGCGCGCCAGCGCCAGGTTTTCCTCCAGGCTGTGCTTCAGGTCGAAGCAGACCGCCTGGCTGCGGGGGATGGCGATCTCCTTGATGGTGCGCTTGGAGAATTCGAACAGATTGTCGATGAGCTCGGCTTTGGAGAGTCCCAACTGGCCGCTTTCGCGGCTCTGCTCCAGCATGCGGCGCAGCTCCTCCTCCGAGGGCAGGTGGGCGTCTTCGGCCTCCTCCGTGTTGCTCATGCCGAGCAGCCAGACCACGCCCCGGCCCAAGGTCTGCAAGACCCGCGTGAAGGGCCGCACGACCCGGGACCAGAGGAGCAGGGGCGCGGCGGTGCGCAGGGCCCAGCTGGTGGCCTGCCGGATCGCGATGCCACGGGGCACCAGTTCCGCCAGCACCACCTGCATCAGGGTGATGATCAACAGGCCCAGGGCCGTGCCCAGGAACCAACCGGTGCGGGGCCAGGGGAGGGTGGCACCGAACAGGTCGTGGAACCAGCGCACGAGGGCCTCTTCGCCAGTGGCGCCCAGAGCGATGGTAAGCAGGGTGATGGCGACCTGGATGCCGCTGAGGTGGTGGCCCAGGTGCCGGTGCACCTCCAGCGCCAATTTGGCGCGGGGGTCGCTATTTTCTAGAGCTTCCAACTGGGTGGGGCGCACCCGCACGGCGGAGAACTCCGCCAACACGAAAAAGGCCGTGAGACCGATGAGAATGGGCGTGGCTATGAGCGGGCCGTGGCTCATCTAGAACTTGTCAACCCTGGGCCAGGTCCGCGCCCTTGCGCAGTTTGTCTGCGGCTTCGCCCAGCAGGGCGCCCAGGGAGTGCAGGCGTTCCTGGCGTTCGGCCAGCTGGCCGTTGAGCACTTGCTTGTCGCGTTCAAGGGTTTCCTGGACCTGTTGAACCGCCGCCACCGTGGCCATGAGGGCCTCGATCTTGTCGTCCCGTTCCTGGAGTAGCTTCTGGATCTCCGCAAGTCTGGTTTCGGCCTCCGCTGCCTTGGCTTCCCACTCGTCCTGAGCCTTCTGGTGGCTGGCTTGCAGTTCCTGATGGGTGGTTTCCAGGCTCGCGAGGGTTTCCGCCTTGCCCTTCAGCTCTTCCTGGTGGGACTGGAGCTGGCCTTCGAGCTCCCCGGCCCGGGCTTGGTGGGACTCGATCTCCTTGTCCTTGGCGGCCAGGCGGTTGCCCAGTTCCACCAGTTCGCGCCCCTGCCCCCGCACGGTGACTTCGAGGGCGGAGACCTCGCTGCCGGCGGTTTTCAACTGGGCTTCCAGGTCCGCATGGGCCTCGCTCTTGGCCTGGTGCTGGGTTTGCAATTCCGCGTGGGCCGCACTGAGCGCAGCGTGCTCAGCAGCCTTCGAGGCCAGTGATTTCTGGGTCTGCTGGAGATCGCTTTGCACCGTCGCCAGCGTGCCTTCAGTTTCCGCCAACTTGGCGACCTGGACCTGGGCCTCCTGGTGCGCTGCTTCAATGACCTGGAGCTGGGCGGTGGCCGCCTCATGCTGCTGCTGGATGGCGTCCCGCTCCGCCTGCAGAGCATTCATGCCTTCCAGCTTGGTCTGGTCTTCCAGGGACTGCTGCTGGAAGCGGTCCTTCTCTTTCAGCAGAGTCATCACGCGGGTGGTCTTTTCGGCGACCTGGTTGTTCAGGACTTCCACCTGTTGCAGGAGCTCCGTGCGCTCGCCCATGGCTTCCCGCAGTTGGGCCTTGAGCTTGTCGGGGTGCTCGTCCTTGGGGGCGTCTTCGAACTGTTTCAGGGCGGTTTCCGCATCCGCAAGGCGCTGCTTCAGCACGTCCGATTCCGCTTGGCGGCGCTCCAGGTCCTCCATGTTCTGCGTCACCGAGTCGTGGCTGTGGCGCAGCTGGTCGTAATCCGCCTGCACGCGGCGGAGCTCATCGTCCTTAGTGTTCAGGGCGGACTGCATCTCACCCACCTGGGCCTGGAGCGCGGCGACCATGCCGGCGTTCTCCGCGAGCTGTGCGGCCGACGGGCCCGGAGCCGGGGCAGGCGGCGCCATGAGCTGTTCCCGGATCATCGACATGGGAATGGCGACCGTCTGGTTGGAAAGCGGAGCGGGCACGGTCAAGGGCCCATCCACTTCCGAAGCGATGTCGGATTTCAGCCCGTCCAGCCAATCCTCCCCGAGATCCGAATCCGCCAAGTCCCCCAAAGGGTTGTCGGGGTCCACGCTGCGCATGGGCACGAAGGGATTGAGCGCCGCCACCAACCCGCTGGGCGCGATGGGCTTGTGGAGATACAGGTCGGCACGGCCCTTCAGGCTTTGGTGCCGGCGGTACTCCTCTTCGGTGGCCTTGGAGCTGATCATGGCCACCTTCACATCAGCAAGGGCCGGGTTCTTGCGGATGGCCGTGCAGAGGGCATAGCCCTTGTTGTCCGCCACCTCCACGCAGATGAGCACCGCTGCGTAGGCACCGCTTTCCAGCTTGGGGATGACGCCGTCGGGACTGGAAGCCACCTCGGTTTCAAAGGCTGCTTCCAGACTGACCTGCTGCTCCTTCAAGAAGGTGCGGTCACTGTCCACGATCAGAAGGCGCTGACCCATGGTGGGATCCTCGAAGATGAGGTTTCAACTGTAACCGAAGCCAAGAAAAAAGTTCCGGCGCTGTTTCGGGACCGTTGCGGAACAGCCAGCGCTTTGCTGGCTGTTCCGTTACGGCCCCTCATGTCGGCCGCAGGCCGACG